>CANRAC010000044.1 GCA_947628495.1 uncultured Bacilli bacterium | reverse complement strand
TTTATGAACCTATGACAGCTAATACGTTAGGTATTCAACTATATGAACCGATGATGGGAACGAAAATATTTTCTACTCAAGAGGAATTTGATGACTTTAAAAAGACTTTATTATTAAAATAATTCATATTGCCAAATATGAATTTTTTAAAATTCTATTTCTAAATATAAAACATATACTTTTTTAGGTGAATAACATGTTTCAAAATAATATTCATACAAGAGTACGTTATGTTTTTTTAATAACTTTAATTATTTTTATTTTTATTATTGCTCGGGTCTTTTATATTCAAGTATTTCAATATGATGACTTAAATAAATTAGCCGAATCATTATGGAGTCGTAATTTACCTATAACAGCAGATCGAGGCGTAATTACCGATCGTAACGGTAAAGAACTAGCTACTAATATTACAACAACTTCTTTAGTTTTAATTCCTAATCAAATAAAAAATAAAGATGAAGTATCTTCCCAATTAGCTGCAATTTTAGGAGTTAGTAAAAAAGATATGGATAAGCATGTTAATAAAAAGACTTCAATTGAAAGAGTCCATCCTGAAGGGCGTCAGCTCGATTATGAAACGGCTGAGAAGATAGATAATCTAAAATTAGATGGAGTATATTTAGTTAAAGAATCCAAAAGATATTATCCTTATGGCAATTTACTATCGCACGTTTTAGGTTATGTTGGAATTGATAATCAGGGGTTATCGGGAATAGAGCTAGAATATGATAAATATTTAACGGGTAGTGATGGGGCCATAAAATATTTTAGTGATGGCAAAGGAAATAAACTAGAACTTACGGAAGTTTATGAAAAACCGCAAGCAGGAGTTAATATTGCTTTAACTATTGACTTAGATATTCAGCAAGCTATTGAAAGAGAACTAGATAATGTGGTCAGTAAATACAGTCCCGAACACGCTTTAATTATTGCCATGAATCCCAAAACGGGAGAAATATTGGGAATGTCATCCAGACCTAATTTTGATCCTAATCATTATGAAAAATATGATAATGAAACGATTAATCGTAATTTACCAATTTGGATGACTTATGAACCCGGAAGTACTTTTAAAATAATCACGCTAACAGCTTCTATTGAAGAGCAGACTATTAATTTATTTGAGGATCAATTTACAGATGGTGGCTCTATTACGGTCGAAGGTGCGCGCATTAAGTGTTGGAAAGCCGGTGGACACGGAACGCAAACTTTCTTACAAGTGGTAGAAAATTCTTGTAACCCAGGGTTTGTAGTCATGGGGCAAAAATTAGGAAAAACTAAATTATATGAATATATTCATAAATTTGGGTTTGGGGTTAAAACAGGCATTGATCTAAATGGGGAATCGAGTGGTATTCTTTTTAAAGAAGAAAATGTTGGTCCTGTGGAATTAGCGACCACTAGTTTTGGCCAAGGTATTTCGGTTACACCTATACACCTTGGTGTCTAATAAATGATACTTTATTAATGTTGCAAAAAAACGCAAAAAAATAAAAAAATAAGAAAAAAAGCAACAAAAAGTAGTTGCTTTCGAATTGACATTTTTAAGGAACAATGATATTATTTTCCTAGAAAAAGGAAATGATGCAGATGAATAATTATGATAAGATTTTAGATTATGCTAAAAAGAATAATGGATATATTACTAACAAAGAGGTAGAAAGCTTAGAAATTAATAGGACATTTTTAAGTAATTTAGTAAATGCTAAAAAAATAGAAAGAGTAGGAACAGGTATTTATAAATTACCAGAATATCCCATTGATAACTTTTATATTTTAGCTAAAAGTAGTAAGCATATGTGCTATTCTCATGCTACAGCATTATACTTGCATAATATGTCCGATAGAATCCCTTTAGTTTATGATATTACGGTTCCATATAATTATAGTGGTAATTTATTAAATAATGAAAATGTGTCACTTAGATATGTTAAAGACGATATTTTTGAACTGGGAATGATTGATATTAAAACTATTAATGATTTAACTGTAAAATGTTATGATTTAGAAAGAACCTTGTGTGATATTATTAAAGACAAAAATCGTATGGATAAAGAGATTTACGCGCGCGGCTTAAAAGAATATGCTAGAACTAAAGACAAAGATATTTTAAAATTAGTTAAATATGCAAAGAAACTAAATATTGAAGATGAAGTAGTTGAATTAATGGAGGTGTTGTTATAGATGAATTCCGATAAATTAAATTACATTATAAAAAAGAAATCTAGGGGTAATAATAATTTAGCCCATCATTTTCATCAAATGTTTTTCTTTGAACATGTTTTAATGAGATTAGCAAAAAGTAAATATAATGATAATATTATCTTAAAAGGAGGAGTTTTACTTTCTTCTATTATTGGCGAAGATTTAAGATCTACTAAAGATCTTGACGCTACATTAAAAAGTCTTCCATTAAATCTAGAATCTATTAGAAATATTTTTGAAGAAATCTTATCTATTGATCTAAATGATAATGTTAATTTTGAAATAGTTAATATTAAAGATATTCGATTAGAAGATGAATATGGGGGATTTAGAATTAATGTTAAAGGTACTTTTGATAAAATAAGAACTAATTTCTTTATTGAAATAACTACTGGAGATATTATTACCCCAAGAGAAATTAAATATAAATACAATTCTATTTTTGAAGATGATAAGATAAATATTATGGCATATACTATTGAAACTATTATTGCGGAAAAATTTGAAAGTATTATTAGTAAAAATATTACTACGACAAGAGCAAAAGATTTTTATGATTTATATATGTTAATGAATAAACATAAAAAAGATATTAATAATACGAATTTAGTTAAAGCTATAGAAAATACTTTTAATAAAAGAAATACAGAATTTAATATAAGTAATTTTAAAGAGATAGTAAAATTGTTAGAAGAAAGTAATACTTTAAAGAAAGTATTTACTGATTATCAAAGTAAATTAGAATATCCAAAAAAAGTTAGTTTTGATAGTACGCTTAGAGCTATTAAAGAAATAATAAATATATTAGAAAAAGAATTAGATGGAGTTTAGGAGAATTTACAATGAATTTGCTTGGTAGTAGAACAATAGAAACAGAAAGATTAATATTAAGAAGTTCGAAGATGGAAGAGCAAAAAAGATTATGGGAAATTTTAATGATCCCAAAAGTAAATAAATGGTATTTAGTTGGAGCTAAAAAGCATGCCAATAATCCTAAGCATTGGACTTGGAAAAATCAAGAAAAGTTTTACAAAGTTAAAGTCGATAAAGCCGATAATAATGACATATTTGTATGGAGCGTATTTTTGAAACCTAAATATACAAATAGCGGTTATGAAGAAGTAATAGGACAGGTATCCGCCCAAGAAAATAAAGAAGATATTACGATTCGTGATGTCGGGTGGTATATAGATCCTATTTATCAAGGAAAAGGCTTTGCAACTGAAGCTGCGAAAGCCATGCTAGCTTATATGTTTAAAGAAGTGAAAATAAATGGTATCTTTTCTGGTGCTGTAAAAGATAATATAGGATCTTGCAGAATATTTGAAAAATTAGGATTTAGTAAAATTGCTGAAGTAGAAGAAGATTCACCTTATACATTTTATGATGGAGTAGTAACTTTTTCTAAATATGAATTAACAAGAGAGGATTATTGTAATAATGAAAATAGTAGAATATGAAGATAAATATTTAGAAGATGTTAAAGATTTATTGGTTGAATTAGAAGAATATCTTGTATCAATAGATAAAGATGAGCTTGATAGGATACATCCAGAATATAGAGAAAAGATGGCAATTCTAGATTTAGAGAAAGTAAAAAATAATAATGGGAAATGTTACATAGCGCGGGAAAATAACAAGGCAGTTGGTTTAATTATGGGGTGTATATTTCCTTATGATGAATATGATTACCTAGACTATAAATGTCCTAAAAGAGGAGAAATAACGGAATTAATAGTTTCTAAAAATGCGAGAGGCAAAGGTATTGGAAATATGCTTATGGATAAAATGGAAGAATATTTTCGATTATTGGGTTGTAAATATATTCTAGTAGATGTATTTGCTTATAATGAGGGAGCTATTAAGTTTTATGACAAAAATGGCTATCATTCAAGAATGTATCTAAATATAAAAAAGCTTGAAGACTAATGGTATTTAGCTAGGAAAAAATGTAAAAATTAAATTTTTTGTAAAACTAAAGACCTTAGGTTCTTTTTTTTAAGGAAAAAAATAAACTTAAAAGAAAGGACATAAGCTATGGAAAACATGATAAAAGTTCCCTCCAAAATTATCGAAGTAGAAACAAGTATTAAATTACTGCAATATTTAAAAAGAAAAAAAATTATAGATGAAGGAATGCATAATTTTTGTAGTAATAAATTAATCCATAAAATTGAATTAGAAAAAAGCAAAATAGATAATGATTATCTAAGTAACGATACTAATTATAAGATACTGACTTAGGAGGAATTATGGACTTATATACAGTAAGGAATAATATTATGAAAGGGATGGCCTTGCAAGACTTAAACTTAAGAGTATGTTTTTATGCCAGAGTATCAACAGATAAAGATGAACAACTTCATTCTTTATCTAATCAAATCACTTTTTTTAATGATTATATTCGGAAAGTGCCTAACTGGGAATTTATAGGTTCGTATATTGACGAAGGAATATCAGGTACCCAAGTCAAAAAAAGAGAAGAATTTTTAAGAATGATTGAAGATGGGAAAAAACATAAATTTGATTTAATATTAACAAAAGAAATATCTCGATTTTCCAGAAGTACATTAGATAGTATTATGTACACCCAAGAATTGTTATCTAATGGGGTGGGAGTCTATTTCTTAAATGATAATATAAATACAATATTACCAGATTCCGAACTGCGCCTGACAATGATGTCTTCGATTGCTCAAGATGAAGTAAGAAGATTATCGCAAAGAGTTGCCTTTGGCATGAAAAGAAGCATTGATAATGGTGTAGTACTAGGCTGTTCTAATATTTATGGGTATATAAAAGATAAAGGAAAATTAGTAATTGAGGAAAGCCAAGCCCAAATGATTAAAATAATCTTTGATAGATATGCTAATACCAGTGATGGATTAGCTAAACTATCTAGATATCTTTATAGTTTAGGTTATAAAAGCAGAACAGGTAAAAAAATCGATACTACAATCTTGACAAGAATTATCGAAAATCCTAAATACAAAGGATATTATTGTGGTCATAAATCGAAAATATTAGATTATCGGACGAAGCAAAAGAAAATATTAAATCAAGCTGATTGGATAATTTATAAAGATTATGAGAAAGTGCCTCCCTTAGTAACAGAAGAATTATGGGAACGGGCGAATCAGAAATTAAAGCAAAGACAAGATAGTTTTACGCACCGCGCAGTTAATAAAGCAATATTTCAAAATAGATATCCATATTCGGGAAAAATTATCTGCGGGTGTCATAATTTAACTTATCATAGATCAAGTGCTGGTCAAAGAAAAAATAATCCCGTATGGGAATGTCAAGTATATCGGAAAGAAAGTTTAAAAGGGTGTACCAATCCTCGAGTCTTTGAGTTAGAGTTAGATAAAATTTTTAAAAATCTGTTCAATAAAATATTTAAGCAAAAAACTATTATATTCGCTGAAATATTACGAGAGTGTCAGAATTATTTAGAAACTAATAATAACGAACATGATATAAAAAATTTAGAATCGAAAATCGGTTTATTAAACAATAAAAAAACAAAATTATTAGAATTAGTTATGGAAGATTATTTGGCTAAAGAAGATTATAAAAAACAAATAGGTCTAATAAATGAAGATTTAACTATTTATCAAAATAAAATAAGGGAATTAAAAAATAATAAAAAAGATAATAATTATATTGAAAATAAAATTAAGGAAATAAGAAATGCTTTAGAACAATGTTTAGATAATGAACAATGTTATAATGAAGTATTCAATGAACTAATAAATAAAATAATCGTTTATAAACAAGAGGATAAACAGATTAAATTAGATATTTTTATGAAGACAGGTGAAAGTATCTCTACTATTTCGGATAATTTAGGCAAAAAGTTTCATTTATTAGACCCTTATACAACAAGTCAAAGCGGTTAGTGCGGCGATTAATGGCGGTTCTTTATATACCCCTTATATTGTCGGAAGTATGATGGAACCAGAAACTAATTCCGTCATTAAATCAATTACCCCAAATAAAGAAGCTCAAGTTATTAGTGAAGATACTTCCGCTTTAGTAAGACACGCCTTAGAAAGTGTTGTCGCAAATGGTAGTGGGCGTAATGCTTACATTGAAAATTATCGCGTAGGGGGTAAAACGGGAACAGCTCAAAAAGTCCAAGATGGTCATTACATGAGTGGCAATTACATTTTATCTTTTATCGGATTTATGCCAGCTGATGATCCCGAAATTGTTGTTTATGTAGCTGTTGATCATCCCCAAGGAGTTGTGCAATATGGAGGAATAGTTTCGGCTCCTATTGCCAAAAGTGTTTTGCAAGATGCGATTAATATTTTAGGAATTAAGCCAGATGAAGAGGGTATGCCAAAAGAATATAATTATTTGGATACAAAATATGTGGTTTTGCCTGATGTAGAAGGGAAAACTATTAAAGAAGCGAATGCTTTATTAAAAGGCTTTAAAATTGAATATGCGGGAACAGGAGAAAAAGTAGTTTATTCTTCGCCTAGTCCGGGAATATTTGTCAAAGATGGTAGTACAGTGAAACTATTATTAGGCTAATTGTGTAAAATACTGTAAACAGTGCTAAAAAGACATTTAGCCGCTTATAATTTTAGTAGTATAATGGTGTAGAAAGACGAGGTGTTCTCATGCTAATCTTAGCCAAATCAACAATGGCCATGATGTTAGGATTTGTTTTAGCAATTTTAACCGGCATAATTATAATTCCTTGGTTGCGCAAGATGAATGCTAAACAGAGTGTTAGTTTAAAAATTAGTAAAAGCCATTTAGCCAAAAATGGAACACCTACTTTAGGAGGATTTATCTTTATAATTCCGACCATCTTAGCTTTAATCTTTCTCTATTTTCGAGGCAGTATTGATATAACTCATAATTTAATTATATTAATTTTTGTCTTTTTAGCTTATGCTTTATTAGGTTTTGTAGATGACTTTTTAAAAATTAAATATAAAAATAATAAAGGGTTAAAAATTTCGACCAAGTTTTTTTGCCAATTAGTAATTGCCATTATCTTTTTCTATATATTTATGAAAAATGGTGGTAAATCTGTTATTGAAATTACTTCTTTAGGTTTAACTATTCCTCTAGGTTGGGGCTTTGGTCTATTTATTCTCTTTTTATTAGTGGGAACATCTAATGCTGTAAATATTACGGATGGTTTAGATGGTCTAGCCGGAGGTTTAAGTGCGATTGCTTTCTTAGCTTTTGGTCTTCTTTCTTGGAATACGACTTGGATGCAAGGTAATCAAGAGATGGCTATTTTCTGTTTCGTTTTAGTTGGCTCTTTATTTGGGTTCTTATTATTTAATTCATATCCAGCTAAAGTCTTTATGGGTGACATGGGATCTTTAGCTTTAGGTGGAGCTTTAGCAACGATTGCTATTTTAACAAGACACGAACTTTCATTACCTTTAATCGGGGGCGTCTTTGTCATTGAAACTTTAAGTTCAATGATTCAAATCATATCTATTCGTAAATTTCATAAGAAGATTTTTAAAATGGCGCCTTTACATCACCATTTTGAACAAATTGGTTGGAGTGAGCAAGATATAGTTAAAGTCTTTTGGGTAGTAGGTCTACTTCTTGCTATGGCCGCTATAACCTATGGTGTTTGGATATAGTCTATACTTTGGTATAGATTTTTTAAATATATTAAGGATAGTGTGAAAAGTTTTATGGAAAACTAGATATACTAGAAGAAAAAGATATTAAAATGAAAATTTTAATATAGATC
>CANRAC010000043.1 GCA_947628495.1 uncultured Bacilli bacterium | reverse complement strand
GATATTATAGTACCGTAAAATACATTTAATTAAAAAAGGATAATTAAAAATTTCCGTATTTAAAAAGATCCTTATGATATCCTCCAGTTCCTCTTCCGATGTAATTTTCAATTCTTGATCTTTTAAAATATTTAAAGCTAATTTATGAAAAGTTAAAACATCTATATCATAATCATAATTAATCTTCAATTTATTTTTTAAGGAATTCGTCGCTTCGTTGGTAAAGGATATGCATAAAATATCTTCTTGCTTTAATTTTTCGACTTCAATTAAATAACGAATTTTTCCAATAATTGTTAGCGTTTTTCCCGCTCCAGCAGCAGCAATAACTAACAAATAACGGCTATTATCTTTTATCACTTTTTGCTGCTGTTCATCTAATGCATACCCGCATATATCTGATAATATATTATTAGTCATAATCTCTCCTTCTAATTAATATATTATCCTTAAAAATTGAATTTCCTTTTTGTATAAAAAAAAGATGATTAATTTTCATCATCATCTTCAAAACTAATATTTCCCGCTTCAATATCTAAAGCCATATCTAGTAAGTCTGTTGTAAAGACAGTATGTAAAAATTCTTTAATTTCTTCATCCATAACTATTTCCATGTAGGTATCTTCGCCTTCAACAGTTTCTTCAAAATATTCATATTCACTGGTTGTTTTTTCATCAGGAGTTAATTTATTGGCATAAAAGAATTTATGACCTTCTTGCATAGTATCCATTAATAATAAGTATTTCTCATTATCCTCTAGCGTTATTATTTGCCCCTTTTTCATCTAGTTCTTCCTCCAAACTTAAGTTCATAAATATAACTTATCTCATCATATAGTTGTTTAGCCTCATCAACATTATTAATCATAAAATATTCACCATTAATATTTATTTCTTGTGGTTTAGTTTTATCTGTCCATTTTTTGATTAATTTAGTTAATTTACGCATAGCTTTTTTACAAGATCTTTTATTTAATGATTCAAAGTTATCTTCATTATTATTAGGATTATTTAAATTTTGACGATATTCTTGTTCTCCTGCTGCTATATTAAACATTTCTTCAATTTGATCTAACGATAAATCTTTGTATTCTGGCGTTATTTCGCCACTATCTAAAATTGCTTCTAATTCGGATATTTTATTTTCTAATTCTTCGTCTGATAAATTTTCAAAATTATATGCTGGTGGTAAAGATTCAGGTTCTTCTTTTTTATGATCTTTTACCCGTTTTTTAGCCCATTTAATTAAACGTTTGCCGCCTTTAAATAGCCCATAGCCAGCTCCCGCTAAAACCGCAGTTCCTGCCATATTTCCTAAAACAACTTCTAACATATTCATATTATTAACGGCCTTAGAGCCAATTGTCCAAAGACCACTTGCCAAATCAAAATTGCCAGCTCCTAATTTACCAATCAAGAAATCATTAATAGAATGCAGAGCTCCACCAAGGCCAATATTATGTAAAGGACGCCACATAGCACTAACAATACGTGCCGGAATAGCTAGAGGTGTGCCATAAACTACACAAGATCCAACTATACCTGCTAAAGCTACTGCAGCAATAATAGCAGCTTTTTTATGATCTTTAATAAAAGGTACAGCTTTATCTTTGACAAATTCCACTGTAAAGTCTTTGACAGCTATAACTTTTTTCTTTACTTTTTTAAAGCCATTTTTTAATTTATTTAATATTGACTGATTTTTCTTTTCATCTATATTTTTTTGTTTAGCTTCTAAAGCTTCCAAACGCTCATTTATACTATCATTTTGTAATTTTAATTCTTTATTTTCTTCTAAAAGTTTTTTATAAGCTATTAATAATTCTTCATGAGTCATTTTTTCTGGATTTGGTTTTTTATTGAACTCATGTCCAATTTGCGAATATAAAGTTTCTATTTCAGTAAATTTTTCGGTAGCTTGCTCTTTTTTATCAGATTTTTCAGCAATTGTCGTATTAATATACTCTTTACTTTTTTCCACATTACTTTTATATTTTGTTAAACCTTCGGTAGCTAACTCGAATGAAGCTTGGACATTAGTTATTTTCTCATCAATAGTTTGATCTTCAGGATTTTCTTCTTTCTTTTTTGCTAAAGCTTGCATTTCACGCTTTAATTTAAAATGTTCTAATGCAATTACACAATATTTAGCATAATTATTGACATAAGTAATAATAGGATTTTCTATAACTCCCGTATATCCACCTGAATAAATGAGCTCATTTAGTTCATTAGCTTTAGTCACTAATAAATCTAGCTTATCTGTTGCCTCGTACTTTTCTAAAGTTTTTCTTAATTCCTCAATCTCAAATGTTAACATTATAACCACCATTTCTTTTCTATTTTATTATACTTTAGAATTATAATCGTTGTCAATCGCTGGTAAAACCAAAAATATTAGCACTCTATCTTGACAAGTGCTAATTAAGTGCTATAATAGGTTTACAAGGAGGGATAATATATGTATAATCAAAATCCAAATCAAGAAGAAAATGTTTTAGAAAAGTATGGTCGTAATATTGTAGATGGTGTCAAAAACGGGAAAAATGACCCCGTTATTGGTCGTGATGAAGAAATTCGTAATATAACCCGTATTTTGTCTCGTAAAACGAAAAACAACCCCGTTTTAATCGGTGACCCGGGTGTTGGAAAAACGGCTATTGTGGAGGGCCTTGCGCAAAGAATAGTTAAAGGTGATGTTCCCGACTCTTTAAAAAATAAAACTATTTGGGAACTTGACATGGGGGCTCTAATTGCCGGAGCCAAGTATCGTGGTGAATTCGAAGAAAGATTAAAAGCGGTTTTAAAAAAGATTAAAGAATCAGATGGCGAAATAATTATGTTTATTGATGAAATTCACATGATTGTCGGAGCAGGCGCTTTAGAAGGCGCAATGGATGCCGGTAATATGTTAAAACCAATGTTAGCACGTGGAGAAATCCATTGTATTGGAGCGACGACACTCAATGAATATCGAAAATATATCGAAAAAGATGGCGCCTTAGAAAGACGTTTTCAAAAGATTTTAGTTTCCGAACCAAATGTTGAAGATACAATTACCATTTTACGTGGTTTAAAATCGCGTTTTGAAGTTTATCATGGTGTTACTATCAAAGATAAAGCTTTAGTCGCCGCTGCTTCTTTATCGGACCGTTATATAACTAATCGTTATCTTCCGGATAAAGCTATCGATTTAGTTGATGAGGCTTGTGCTACTATTAAAGTGCAAATGGAATCTGTTCCTGTTGATTTAGATGTTTTAACTAAAAAAATTATGCAACTCCAAATTGAACGGGAGGCTTTAAAAAAAGAAAAAGACGAATTATCTAAAAATCGTTTAAGTGAACTTGACGAAGAAATCGCTAAATTACAAGAAAAAGAAACGAAACTTCGCGAAGAATGGAATAATGAAAAAAATCTTAGCACTAATATTAATAAGAAAAAAGAAGAACTGGAAAAAGCCAGTCAAGAATTGGAAATTGCTGAAAGTACTTATGATCTTGAAAAAGCCGCTAAATTAAGACATGGAACTATTCCAAAATTACAAGAAGAATTGGATAAACTCAAAGAAAGTTCCCAAAGTAAAATATTAAGTGATGTGGTCGATGATGAATCAATAGCTGCTATTATTTCTAAATGGACCAATATTCCTATCAGTAAATTAGTTAGTGGTGAAAAAGAGAAACTAATTAATTTACAAACAAACTTAGAAAAACGCGTTAAGGGTCAAGACAAAGCTTTAAAATTAGTAAGTGAAGCCATTATAAGAGCGCGTAGTGGTATTAAAGATCCTAATCGTCCTATTGGTTCCTTTATCTTTTTAGGCCCAACAGGTGTAGGAAAAACCGAAGTAGCTCGCAGTCTAGCCTATGAACTTTTTGATGATGAACGTCATATGATTCGTATTGACATGAGTGAATACATGGAAGCTCATAGTGTTTCTCGTTTAGTCGGAGCGCCTCCTGGATATATTGGTTATGATGAAGGTGGCCAACTAACAGAAGCCGTCCGTCGAAATCCTTATAGCATTGTTTTATTTGACGAAATTGAAAAAGCTCATAAAGATGTCTTTAATATTCTTTTACAAATTTTAGATGATGGTCGAATTACTGATTCGCAAGGCCGAACTGTTGATTTTAAAAATACCATTATAATTATGACATCTAACTTAGGAAGTGAATATATTTTAGAGGCGAAAGAAAATGCTAATGAATTAATCGATATGCAATTACGTCAAACATTTAAACCAGAGTTTATAAATCGAATAGACGAAATAATTATCTTTAATAGTTTATCTAAAGAAGTAGTTTATAGTATTTTAGACAAAATAATTAAAGATATTGAATCTCGCTTAAGTGATAAACGTTTAAAATTAGAATTAACTCAAGAAGCTAAAGATTACATTATAAATTCAGCTTACGATGAACGATATGGCGCACGGCCTATTAAACGTTTTGTTGCTCGAAATATTGAAACCTTAATAGCCCAAAATATCATATTAGATAAAATTAAATTTAACTCTACTATTACTATAGACTACCAAAATGCTAATTTAATTGTAAAATAAAAGACACTGCATCGTGCCTTTTATTTTTTACCAAAATTTTCTTTTTTTAAAAATTATTAGACAAATAATTATTATTAAAGCAAAGACAATGAAAATCATCGGATAGCCAAATTCCCAAGTTAGCTCTGGCATATATTTAAAATTCATACCATACCAACCAGTAATTAAAGTAAGGGGCAAGAAAATAGTTGTTACAATTGTTAAAACTTTCATTACATCATTTTGATGTAAGCTTATTTGTGATTCATACAAATTTTGTAATTCTTGAGTATACTCTCTTAATAATAAGGCTTCACTCTGCAAGCGTCCTACTCGATCCGAATAGACTCCAAATATTTCTTCCGTTGTTATATAACTATCAATTAAAGTATCAGTTAAATCTAGAAGTTGATTATAGTAATGATAAAATCGTAAAATTTCTTTTTTGATTCTAATAATCGTTTCATTAAAATTATTAACTTCGTTTTTTATTACTTTCGCTTCTAAAGAAGATAATCTTTCTTCTAATTTCTCTAAATAACTTAAATCATCTTTAATAATTATTTCTAATAAATCATGGAAAAATTTCACAATAGTATAATCTTTTTTACTTTTAGTATTAATTATTTCTTCAATTAAAGTATTAAGTCTGGCTTCTTTTTCAATAAAGATTAAATTTTTATTATAAAAATAAAAGTAACAACAATAATTAGCAGGAAATTTATTTTTAACAGGTACACATAATGTCCCATACATATATTTTTTGGCATCTTCAATTTTACAGAACTTAATTTTCTCCTGTGCACTGTTTTCAATCAAACTATATTCTTGCCACTCTTCTTCGCTAAAAATACAAATTAAACCAGTACTTTTATCTGTTAGTTTACTAGCAGATAAAACAATCTTATCATTTTTTATTTCATAAATCATATTATCTACCTCATACAAAAGTATAGCACTAAGAAAATAATTTACCAATAACTTTTAAAAATTTTGATAATCCCGTCGTCATAAAGTTTTCTACTTTTTTCGAAAAACTAAGACCTATTTTCGAAGCTTTATTACTGTAATCTTTTGTTTCTTTTGTTAAATAATCATCAATTGTTACATCTTTTCCTTGGGCAACATCTTTTTCAAATTTTTGAATAGCTTCATTGGTAAGCTTTACCCGATCATTTAGTTTACTTTCATAATAGCCTGAAGAATTAGCTATATAAAGCCCCATATAAACAACAAATAAACTAATTAAAATGAACCAGAAAAATTTATTAGATTTCTTCTTTTTCATTGCTAGCTATTCACCAAATCATATAAAGAATTAGCTATTACGGTCAAAGTATTTGTTACTTCATCAATAGTATTTTCTGGTCCACCTACTTCAATTAATAAAGCATTACTACTCAAATCCTGATTATATATACCGTTATTGCCTTTTCCCCCTTTTTTTAAAATCCCTTTCGACAAAGAGTCACATTTAGAATTAACTATATCACTTAATCTTTGGGCTATGGCTATATTTTGCTCATAATTTTCATGTTCAATACCAACAACAAATAAAATTTTAGCATATGACTTATTGTTTAGAGTTAAAGTAGTTGTATTTTTCGGAACGGAATCTCTATGAATATCAATAATATATTTTAAAGAATCATTTTTGGCAAGGGCATCCTCAACCAACATCCGACTAGCTTTATAAGAGTAACTATATTTCCAATTATTTATATTTAATAATTCTGTTATATCTGTTTCTTCCACAATAGTCGGAATATTTAAATCATTTAATTTTTCTTTTAAAATATAGCTCGCCATTAAAACATTAGGAGAAGCGTCATACATATTAACATTGCTATTACTATAATCTTCTAATTGGTGGGAATTATATAAATAAATTAAAGGTTTTTTAACATTATATTTATTAGGATCTTCAAAATACTTAGTAACTATTGATTCTTCATCATAACTATCTTCAAATACTACAGCACTATCATCTATTAAATGATTCATGCTAGTTTTTAATAATAGTGAAGATGAATTAAAATTAATATTAAATAAATCATTATTTTTATTAGTTTCAATTAAATTATTAGCACTTGTTTTTAAAAGATAATTAATTATTACTTTGTTAGAAACTTTATCTTTGATTTTTTTATTATATAAAAATTTAAAGCTATAAGAAAAAGATATATATACTAATCCAATTATAAATAATATTTTAATTAAATAATATTTTTTTTTCTTTTTCGCTTTAAATCTTTTCATATTTATCCCATCCTAAAATCATTGTACTGAATCTCGTTTAAAAAAATTGTTGATTTTAGGATAATTTAATAATTTATTTTATGACAAAAGGGTCATCTATAGTGCCATTACCAGTTGCTGTAATATTAGAATTAAGATTTATTACTGGTACAACTTGAGCAGGTTCATTAATAATAAAATTCGAAAACATATAACCATCAGTAGGAGTAACTATATACCCCTCCCAACTATTTTTATCAAAATCAAAATAAACATCAATAAGACCTAATGATAACCAATAATATTCATGATATAAATAATTATCACTTGTTGAAGCATGGCTAATATTATTACCGAGTCCGGCCATTAGTGCTTCATCTGCTGATATTATACCTATTTTATCGAATATAATATCTGAATCAGGACATTCCAATTTTGGCTGTGCATTTTTTATTCGATTATATGTATCAAAGCTATCCCACCAGTCATCATCAATTGACGCACTATCTTGGGTACTATCTTCACAAAATTTTCCTGTATTTATCTTATCATTATATTTTTCTAGATTTGTTTCATACCATTGTTTTAATGCTAATTGTACATCACTATTATGATACCAAAAATACAAAGTATCACTTTGATAAATACCTTCGCCAATATCATCATTTAATATTAATCTTATACTTCTATCTCCATTGATTCGCACTATTCGCCAAGTTAAATCTTTACCACTTGAATCTTTTCCAAATTGTACATAATTATTTTCTACTGCTCCTCGGAAGTAATAACTTGTTCCATCATTATCCTTGGCGCTATATAGACCGCTGCCCATTGTTTGTATACCATTAACTGGTGGTTCGCCGTTACTAAAGTCTGGATCACCTTGTATCACTTTATATTCGTGATCAAATATTTTCACTATTTTTTCAATAAAAGTTACTGTACATGTTACATCTTGACTTGTTTTGGGTGTTACTGTTAAAGTGTTATTTGAACTAGTATATGTTGCATTATCTGCTTGTGTTACATCTTGATTTGAAGTATCTAAACATTGAACACTATTATATTCATAATTGGTATTTGGTGTTACTGTAAATGTTGCAGGAGTTCCATAGTCTACTGTTTGAATTGAACTATTTACTGTTCCATTTATTGCATTTATTGTTACCATTATCTTCTTACTTACTGTTCCGGATATTGTTAATACTGTATTTGACTTGTCTGTATAATATGCATACGATACTCCTATTACTGTTCCTATTACTAATATTAATCCTACTATTCCTAATTTTAATTTGGGATTATATATTCCTTT
>CANRAC010000042.1 GCA_947628495.1 uncultured Bacilli bacterium | reverse complement strand
ATAAAAACTAACGAATATTTACAAGTAATAAAAAGGGCGGGGATGAAAATCTATGGGCCAAATATTAATGAAAGTGAGGAAATTTATAAAGTTAAAGGTAATAATCTCCTTTTACCCTTAGGAGTGATAAAAAATGTTGGCACTGCGGCTGTTAGTGAAATCTTGGTCGAAAGAAAAAAGGGAATTTACACCGATTTTTTTGATTTTGTAAAGCGTTGTTATGGCCAAAGTGTAACGACAAAAGTGTTGGAATCTTTAGTATATGCCGGCGCATTTAAAGATTTTAATATCAATAAAAAAACGCTTATTAATAATATCGAAAGTGCTATTACTTATGCCGAGTTAACAGCCGAAATAGACTCTCCTTTAGTTTTAAAACCTTCAATGGAGGAATATCCGGAGTTTTCGGAAAAAGAGTTAATTGATAAAGAAAAAGAAATATTAGGTTTTTATATAACTAATCATCCTGCCAGTCGCTATCATGATAAGAATATTATTAAGTTAGAAAATATTTCTACTCATTTTGATAAATTCATTAAATGTGTTGTGTTAGTGACACGAATTTATAATGTTACAACTAAGAAGGGGGAAAAGATGTATTTTGTAACTGGTGAAGATGAAACAGCCAGTGCTGATTTTATAATTTTTCCCAAACAAAATAGTTTAATGACTAAGTTTAAAAAAGATAACTTAATTTTAGTAACTGGTAAAGTCGAAAAAAGACTGGATAAATATCAAATAGTTGTGTCTAATATTGAAAAAATAAATTAAGAATTGTAAAATAAGAAATGGAAAAAATAGTGAGGTAGTAGTATGACTGAATTAAAAAGATTTTTTGACAGTATTAAATTTGTTCCTCAAAATGATGTATTTAATACTGCTACTATTAATAAAGTAGTAATAAATAAAAAAACAGAAACTTTTTTAGTTTATATTGAAAGTGAAAATGTTTTACCCAAAGAAGATGTTGATGCTTTAATCAAAGCCACAGCTAATAAAATAAATGGTTTAAAAGAAGTAAATGTTACTTTTATTTATCATAATATTACAGATGATGATATTTTTACTTATTTTAAAGATTATCTTAGTAATTTAATTAAAAAACGTCCTTCTTTAATTTCTTTGACTGATGCCAAAATTAAAGTGGAAAATCAAGTAATTACGGTGGAAGTGGCCAATAAAATTGAAGAATTAGAAGTAATAAAAGAAACAGAAAATATTATTAGCTCTCTATCTAAATATGGTTTTTCCAACTTGACTATAAAAACTTTTTTAAATAAAAAATTAGAAGAAGATATAAAAAAAAGTATGGAAAATAGTGCTCCTGCTCCAATTGCCATTCCCGAAGAGAAAACTAATATTATCTTCGGCAAACACATTGATGGAGAAGTAGAAAATATTGATAACATTTTAGGTGATACTAAAAATATTATTGTAGAAGCTTACGTCTTTGGCATCGATTCAATGGAAAGAGAGAATATTAATATTGCTACTTTAAAAATTAGTGATAAAACTAATAGTATTATCGCAAAAATCTTTAAAAGAGATATTGACGAATATCACGACATTTTAAAAAAGATTAAAGTTGGTTCTTGGTATCGTTTCCATGGTAATGCGGAATTTGATAATTTTGCTAAAGATATAGTTATTGCTATTCGGAATATGGAAGCTATTAATTCTAAAGACCAAAAAGCAGTAGATGACGCTTCAGAAAAAAGAGTTGAACTTCATGCTCATACTTTTATGAGTATGATGGATAGTGTTGTTCCTCAAAAAGGCTTAATTAATTATGCACTATCTTTAGGACATAAAGCGGTCGCAGTCACTGACCATAATTGCTTGCAAGCCTACCCCGATTTGTATCACGCTGTTTGTGATTATAATAAAGGCAAAGATGAAAAAGATCATTTTAAAGTATTATATGGCGCCGAATTAAGCGTTGTTAATGACGATGTTGATGTAATTTTCAATCAAAAAGAATATGATTTAATGAATCAAACTTATGTGGTATTTGATACCGAAACTACCGGATTTCACCCTGGTAGTGATCAAATGATTGAAATTGGCGCCGTAAAAATCAAAGATGGCGAAATTATCGATCGTTTTGATGAGCTCATTGATCCGGAATATCATATTCCTGATAAGATAACGGCTTTAACAAATATTACTGATGAAATGGTAAAAGGCAAGCCCAAAGAAGAAGAAGTCACCAAGCGCTTTTTAGAGTGGACAGGAGATTTACCAATGGTAGCTCATAATGCTAAATTTGATATATCATTTCTGCAAATGGCCATGCAAAAATATAATTTAGGTGAATTTACAAATACTGTCTTAGATACTATGAGTTTAGCACGCATTTTAAATCCCGAATGGCCAAATCATAAACTACAAACTTTGGTCAGAAGATATAAAATTGAGTGGAATGAAGATGAACATCACCGTGCTGATTATGATAGTGAAGGAACGGCGAAAGCTTTTTATAAAATGGCAAAAATATTATATGATCGCAATATTGAAACAACGATGGATATATATAACTCTATCGATCAAGATGAACTTATTAAGTTCTCAGTTCCATTTCATATCACCGTTTTGGCGCAAAATAAAGTAGGTTTAAAAAATTTATTTAAGATTATATCTATGGCTAATACCAAATATTTATTTAAAAATGATCAACCAAAAATACCGCGCAAAGAGGTTGTTAAATATAAAGAAGGGTTATTATTAGGTAGTGGCTGTATCCATGGCGAGATTTTTGAATCGGCTCTTACTAAAGAGGATGATGAACTATCACACATGATGCAATTTTATGATTATATAGAAGTTCAACCTATCTCGCATATGAGCCATTTACTGCAAATGGAATCTAGTGGTTTTAAAACGAAAACAGATTTGGAAAATCATTTAAAGAAAATCATTCGCGTTGCTCAAGAAGCGGGTAAGCCAGTTTGTGTAACTGGGGACGTCCATAATCTGACTAGTGAAGATAAAATATATCGTGACATTATAGTCGCTCAAAAAACAAATGGTAAATTGCATCCTCTTAATCGTGCGGGCATCGATGTTCCGGATATGTCTTTTAAAACAACGAATGAATTAAAAGCGGAGTTTGCTTTTTTAGAAGACGAAGAAAAAATTCACGAAATAGTTGTAACTAATACCAATAAAATTGCTGATCAAATTGAAGAAATAGAAGTTATAATTGAAACGGGTGGGGTTCCTTTTTCTCCCAAAATTGAAAATTCCAAAGAAACAGTGGAAAATATGGTTTATGATAAAGCCCGTTCCATCTATGGTAAAGAGTTACCTCCTATAATTAGTGATCGAATTGAACAAGAATTAAAAGGTATCATTGGGGGCGGATTTGATGTTATCTATTTAATTGCCCAAAAATTAGTAAAGAAAAGTAATGATGATGGATATCTTGTTGGTTCCCGTGGATCTGTCGGTTCATCATTTGTTGCGACGATGATGGGAATCACTGAAGTAAATCCGCTTCCGGCCCATTATGTATGTCCTAATTGTCAACACAGCATTTTTGAAATAGACGGTGAGTCTTTAGGGGCGACATATTCGAGTGGTTATGATTTACCGGATCTAAATTGTCCAAAATGTGGTCAGAAAATGAATAAAGAAGGTCAAGATATGCCTTTTGCTACCTTTTTGGGATTTAATGCCGATAAGGTTCCTGATATTGATTTGAATTTTTCCGGTGAATATCAGTGGAAAGCTCATGAATACACCAAAGAATTATTTGGTATAGACAATGTTTATCGGGCTGGAACTATTGGTACAGTTGCTGAAAAAACGGCCTTTGGTTTTGTTAAAGGGTATTGTGAAGCTAAAAATATTGTGATGCGGAATATCGAAGTGGAAAGATTAGCTAAAGGCTGCACGGGAGCCAAAAGAACAACTGGTCAGCACCCAGGCGGAATTGTTGTCATACCGGGATATATGGATGTTTATGACTTTACTCCTTTTCAATATCCCGCTGAAGATAATACTTCTTTATGGCGTACTACCCATTTTGATTATCATGCCATTGATCAAGACGTTTTAAAATTAGACATTCTTGGTCACGATGATCCAACCATGTTAAGAATGCTCCAAGATTTCTCAGGGTTAGATGTAACTAAAATTGATTTGGGCGATAAAGATACTATGAAAATTTTTACTTCTCCTCAAGTTTTAGGAGTAACTAAAGATCAGATTAATTGTGATACGGGAACTTTAGGGGTACCAGAGTTTGGAACAAAATTTGTTATTGGGATGTTAGTTGATACTAAACCTAAAACCTTTGCCGAATTAATTAAGATTTCTGGTTTATCCCATGGTACAGATGTTTGGCTAGGAAACGCCCAAGAACTTATTCGAAATAAAATTTGTGAATTTAAAGATGTTATTGGTTGTCGTGATGATATCATGGTTTATCTTATGTATAATGGGGTAGAGCCAATTAAAGCCTTTAAAATCATGGAATTTGTCCGAAAAGGAAAAGCTTCTAAAGATCCGGAAGGTTGGAAAGAATATGTAAGTATTATGCAAGAGGCTAATATACCCGAATGGTATATTGAATCTTGTCATAAAATAAAGTATATGTTCCCTAAAGCCCATGCCGCGGCCTATGTTATGAGTGCCTTTCGTATCGCGTGGTTTAAAGTTCATATGCCAATTTACTACTATGCTGCTTTTCTAAGTATTCGTTGTAATGATTTTGATGTAGATTCGATGCTTAAAGGTTATGATGCCGTCAAAACTAAAATCATGGAAATTCAAACTAAAGGTTACGAAGCTACTAATAAAGATAAGGCAGTATTAGAAACCTTACAGGTTGCCTTAGAAATGCTTGCAAGGGGATTTAGTTTTAAAAATATTGATATTACGAAAAGTGATGCTAATAATTTCTTAATAGATGATGATGGTAAATCTTTAATATTACCATTCAAAAGTATTGATGGCTTAGGAGAACAAGTTTCTAAAATTATTATCGAAGAGCGTAATAAAAAAGCTTATTATAGTATTGAAGATTTTCAAAATAGAGGGAAGGTCAACACTACAACTATGTCGAAATTAAGATTATTAGGTGTTTTAGATAATTTGCCAGAAACTTCGCAATTAAGTTTATTTTAATGGGGGAGATGTCTATGAGAATTAAAGTTAATTATATAAATCTTACTCAAAATAAGAAAAAGGATAAGTTATGTATAATTACTGATATTCATCATATTAAGAGCTGCAAAGATAATTATTATAAACAAATAATCAATGAAGTTAAAAATCTTCACCCACAATTTATTTTAATTCCCGGTGATGTAGTAGATTCTCCTAAAATTGCCTACCAAGAACAAATTAGTTATTTATTAAACTTTTTTTCCAAGCTATCTTGTATAGCTCCTATCATAATCTCTAAAGGTAATCATGAACTTAAAAAACCGCAATTTCCGATTACAAAATTATATTTGGCCTTAAAAAAGATCCCTAATATATACGTTTTAGATAATCAAAGTATAATATTAGGAAAATATCAATTTATTGGGTTTTGTCCCACAGTTCAAAATTATCTACCAAAGTATAAAAAGATGTGGGATCGGAATTTTATTAAAGAATTTAATGCTTGTAATTTTACTATTGCTCAACATAAAATAGTAATTTTGTTGTGTCACAGTCCGGAGATAATTATCAAAAATGATGTGCAAAAGCAAATTCCGATATTTAATAAAATAAATTATATAATTTGTGGCCACATGCATAATGGATTAACACCGACTTTTTTAGAAACCAGATTGGCTTCCCGAGGTATATTTGGTCCAAGGTATACCTTATTTCCTAAGTATTGTCGTGGAGTACATGACGTCGGCTCTGGCCAATTAGTAATTTGTAAATCATTGAGAGTTCTTACCAAAAACAATATTATTTTCAGGTCTTTAGATAAATTCTATGAGCGCAATATCACTATAATTCAGATATAACGCTCTTTTTATTTGACACAAATTTTGACACAAATTTGACAATTATGCTGTTTTATGTTATAATGTACAATATATAAAGGGGGATTAATATGGAAATTTTAACAAAGATAACTAAAGATTATCAAATAATTTCATCTGAAGAAGCACAATATAATATTATTAAAAAATCTAAAGAATTTTTAGAAATTACTGAAAGATATTTAAATTTGGTAAAAGCTAATAAAGTAAATTTTATTGGATTGGGTAATTCGTTATCATCAGGTTGGTCAGCAGTTAATCAGGATGTTAGGCCTTTTATTTTAAAACTAAAAATGATATTAAATGAGAAAATACAAGAAGCAGGGATAGATATAAATTTTTATAATTATTCTATTCCTGCTAATAATTCTAATAAACAAATTTTAGAGTTTATTAAACAAAATCCTACAGAAACAGATGTTAAAAAACACTTTGAAAGTGATGTTAAGCAATGGAAAGAATATTTTAATAATACCTTGTTTGAAAATTATATTGATTTGAATAAAGCTCTTAAATTATATCCTAATTCAAATATTGACTTTTTAAGTAATTATGACAATGATTCTGTAACTATTAGTTTATTAAATGGATGTACAGGCAGTTTATTACATTATCTAAATCAAAAATTTAGTTTAGAAAATATTCATAAAGGGTTTGCTGAGGATAAAGATAATTTAATTATTTTAATTGAGTATTTAAAAAAATTAAAAGAAAACTATAAGAATATAATTTTTATAGGTAATTTTCCATACATTTCTACACCTATTGGATTAATTATTAATAGATATATTGATAAAATCATTAATAATGACATTAGAAATATTTGCGAAGATAATAATATTTACTATTTTGGTAAAAATCAAATTTCTTTATTACAACCTTTTGTAAATCCTGTAACTAAAAAGAAAGTGATAAAAGTTGATAATCATCCTCGAATGGATGAACAATATACTGTTTTATATCATTACTTTTGTAATGTAATATCTAATTTGGAAGACAGAAGTAGAAGTTTGGTTAAATAAATTATGTTATGTACTTTAAAAATAACTGAATGCTCATTTCAGTTATTTTCGTTGACAATGCCTAACGATTTACGTTATAATAATCTACTATTTTATAAGGAGGAATATTTATGCAATATATGTTAGTAATGGAACGTAGACCAAAAGACTATATGCCTTTTGATTATGATAAATTATCTCAATATGAAAATGAGAATTTAAACACATTGGAAGGAATAGATCATTTTACTAGTAAATTTAATGATGAAGAAGAACTAAAAGAAAAGTTATTACAAGCTAATTTTATAGAAGAAAACGAGTTTAATAGTAAAATGAAAATTGTATTTAAAGAAAATAATGGAACAAGAGAAAATAAATACGGAATTTGTTATAAAAATGAACAAGAATTTTTAAATTATCAATTTGTTATAGCCTTTTTAGAATATTGCTTAACTAATCCGCAAGCAGCTAATCGAATATATAATGAATTTTCTCATCAAAAGGACTTATCGCCCTTTATGAGTGCTGTGTTGGAAGTTATGAAAAATATTAAAACAGCTATAAATCCAAAAAAAATCTATTATGCTAAATACTTACCATATCATGAATTAAGAGCTCTTACCTTATTTATTATTAATAATTTTAGTGATATAATAACTTATGAGAATAAGTTAAAAGCAGGTGAAGAGCATGAAAGAAAACGTACCCCTATTCAACACAACTTTAAAAATTAAATTTATTAAAATAATTCAAGAATCCTATAAACAAAGAGGAAAAGTAATTGATTATAATTGGCTAATTAGCCAAAGTGATGCAACTATTTATGCGATATATAAAAGAGAAACTGGTCCTAATAGAAACATACCATTAAATCAACTATCTTTAGAGGATGTTCAAGATGATTGGGAATTATCGGAAGTGATACAGGAATATTTTAATAAAGAACTAGATATGTCACAGTGTGACTATTATTCTGATAATTTGTATAATGAAGATAAACAAGTTGATTATAATGGAATTTATGATGCTAATGGTAATCTTTTATCTGATGAACAAAGAATGAAAAAACAAGAAGCCATGCGTTTGGTATATAGGGATAAAAGATGAATAAAAATATTAATGATTTTTTAAATTATCTGGCTCTAGAGCGTAACTATCAAGAAAACACTACTATCAAAAATTATGAACTCGATTTATTACAGTTTGCTGAGTTTATTCAAA
>CANRAC010000041.1 GCA_947628495.1 uncultured Bacilli bacterium | reverse complement strand
TATTGGGGATCATAACTATGTAAAGAGATATTTATTTGCCTAATATTTTTATTATTAACTATTTTCGAGATTAAATAGCCATTAGTTGTAATATTTATATAAAAATCTTTACTTGCTTCATTTATTAATTCATTAATTAAAGGATGCATTAAAGGCTCACCCATAATATGAAAATATAAATAGTTAGTATAATTTTTGATTTTGGCTAAAATTTGTTGAAAACTTTCAAAATCAATAAATTGCTTTCTTCTTTTTGTACCATGACAAAAAGAGCATTTAAGATTACAAACATTAGTGATTTCTAAATATATTTTCTTAAACTTCATTTTTCCTCACAGCCATTATTTTACACTAACACATACGTTTGTTCAAGAAGTTTTGCGTTTTTGAATTTGATATATTATTTTTAATTGCCATTTATAAGGAATAAAACGCATGAAAAAGATAGATAGTTTATTAGATAAACCCGGGATTATAATTAATTTTTTCTTCAACATTTTATCAATTCCCATTTTCGCTACTTTATCACTAGCCATTTCTTTTAGACTAAATTTTCCTTTAGCAACTTGATTAAATTCTGTTGCTACGGGTCCCGGACATAAAGCACTGATACCTACATTACTTTTTTTATGTCTTAATTCTTCATAAATAGCCATAGTTAATTTTAAAACATAATTTTTAGTGGCATAATAAGTATTCAAACGCGGGCCAGATAAAAAGCCGGCACTACTAGCCACATTTAAAATATAGCCTCGATCTTTTTGCATAAAATCTTGCAAAAATAACTTTGTTAAAATATGCACACATTTAATATTCACATTAATCATTTCTAATTCGCGCTTTAAATCCGTTTTATAAAACACGCCAAATAAACCAAAGCCTGCATTATTAATTAAAATATCAACGTTGTCATCTTTTACTTTTTCATATAGTTTAAAACAATTAGCTTCCACAGCTAAATCTAATGGAATAATTTTAACTTTAGTTTTTAGTTCCTTTTGTAATATTTCCAAACGGTCTTTTCTTCTGGCTACTAAGATTAAATCATACCCTAAAGAAGCTAAATATCTAGCCATATCCTTACCAATTCCACTACTGGCACCTGTTATTAACGCTTGCATCAAATCACCTTTTCCTTTTAAAAAAGCAACACTAAATTTTCCGTTGCATTGCTTCCATAATATTTGGTACTAATTGTTTCTTACGAGAAACTAAATCTTGTAAGTATATTCCTTGATAAACATTATCGATATTATAACTTTCTTCAATAATTTCTTTAGCATTATCATTAAAGATGATATAAGAACCATTTTTAATTACATCCGTAATAAACATAACTGCTACTTTATATCCTTGCGCTGCTAAATTATTTAAGACGGTAATATAAGAGTTTAAGTCTTGTTTTATATCATCATAATCCATGGTAAATACTTGCGAAATAACCATTGATTCATCCCCGACTTTATAATTTTTAAGATCCTGATTAAATACTTCTTCCGGAGTCATTCCTTTAATAGTAGAGCCAGCTTTAAACATATTATACCCAAATTGTTCGATATCAATCTTAGTCATTTCACTAAGCTTAGTAGCTACTTCTTTATCTATCTCGGTCGTCGTTGGGGACTTAAATATCATAGTGTCTGATAAAATCGCCGCTAACATCAAACCAGCAATATCATAAGGAATAGCAATATTATTCTCTTCATATAGCTTATAAATAATTGTACAAGTACTTCCTACTGGCATAGATCGAAAACTAATCGGACTAGAAGTCCAGATAGTACTTAAATTATGATGATCAATTACTTCTAAAATATTAGCCTCATCAATACCTTCCACACTTTGGGCTTTTTGATTATGATCTACTAAAATAACATTCATTTTTTCATAACTGTAAGTATCGGTAACTTTTAATAGACCTAAACACTTATTTTTCTTATTAACTATTGGATAAGTCGTATGCCCATATTTATTAATTTCTTCCATAATTTCCGTACGATAATCATGAACATCAAAAGTTATCGGTTCTTCAGTTACTTTAATAATTTTAATATAATTAGCTAATCTTATTTTACTCGCAGTTTCATATGTTTCATAATCGGTATAAATAATATTAACTTTATTATCACGAGCTAAAGCAAGTAAATCTTCTTGTAGTTTATGACCTCCTACAACAATTAATAGTTTAATCTTCTCATCCAAAGCCTTTTTAATAATATTGTACCTATCGCCCACTATCAAAACATTATCAGTTTGTAATTGCACTTGATGAATAAAAGATTCACTTTTAAAAGCAGCCACCATTAATGTCCCTAAAATTTCTTCATCAAACTTTAAAATTTCTTGTCCATTAAGAGTTTCTAAAATATTAGCATAAGAAGTTGCTAATTTGTTTAAATCACCTTGTACTAAATCTTTACCTATTTCTTTTAAAGTAATTAAACCATTTAAAATCCCTTTATCATCAATTAAAGGTAAAGCGGGAACATTATTTTCATTCATAAAGTTAAAAGCTTTTAAAATAGAAGCATTATCATTTAAAACAACATTCTTTTGATAATTAATGTTATTAACTTGAACTTTTACATCGTTTAAGTATAAAGGCTCATCAACATTAAAATATTTTAAAACATATCTTGTTTCATTATTAATTGTCCCAATCACGCGCGCTTCGGTATTCATTCCTAATTTATTTTTTAAATACGAAAGCGCAATACTGGCACAAACAGAATCAGTATCAGGTTTACGATGGCCAAATATATAGGTCTTTTCCATTTTTTTACCTCATTTCCTTGATGTTATTATATCACTAATTTCAGCAAATAATCGAGCTTTTTTGAAAGCTATGAATAGTCCAGCAGCAAGCTCATGAAATTAAGCTACTAATTTATTCCCACAATCATTTAACTCAGTACAAAAAATATACAAAATAAAAACCTTTTTGCATCCTGATACAAAAACTTTACATTTAACGACTATTGTTATATAATTCAAATATATAAAGGAGGTCTTTATATGATACAAAGAACCGAATATTTAAATATGTTAAAAAGATTTAAAGATAAGGAACTAATCAAAGTAATTACAGGAATTAGAAGATGTGGGAAATCTACATTACTTGAAATGTATAAAAATTATTTAATAGATACTGGCATACAAAAAGATAAAATAATAAGTATAAATATGGAAGATTTAAAATACAATTTTATAAAAAATTATATGGATTTGTACAACTTTATAAACGAAAATATAAAAGATAATAAGAAATACTATATATTTATAGACGAAGTTCAAAAAATTGACGAATTTCAAAGAGCTGTTGATAGTTTATATATTAAAAAAAATATTGATTTATATATAACAGGTTCAAATGCTAATTTACTTTCAAGCGAGCTTGCCACATTACTTTCTGGAAGATATATAGAAATTAAAATGTTACCTTTATCCTTTAAAGAATATAAAGAAGCATTTAAAAAATTCAATAATGATGAATTATATCAAAAATATATATCGTTTGGGTCACTACCTTATACAACTACTTTTGATAATGAAGATGATGTAAGTATGTATATTAGTAGTATTTATAATGATATTATAATTAAAGATGTTATGACGAGAAAGAAAATTACTGATGAAAGGATGTTAAGAAGCGTTGCAGATTTTATAATGGATAACATAGGTAATCTTATTTCCGTTAATAATATTGCGAATTCTTTGAAAAGTAATGGTCGAAATATAAATGTTAGAACGGTTGAAAAATATTTGGAAGGATTTACAGAAAGTTTTTTCTTATATAAAGCTTCCAGATATGATATAAAGGGAAAACAATATTTAAAAACGGTTGAAAAATATTATGTATCTGATTTAGGTTTGAGATATTTTATATTAGGTCGAAAAATTGGTGATTTTGGGCATGTGCTTGAAAATGTTGTTTATTTAGAATTATTAAGAAGAGGATACGATGTATTTATAGGGAAAGTTTTCGAATATGAAATTGATTTTGTAGCTATTAATAATGAGGGAAGATCATATATACAAGTTGCAGACACCTTAAAAGGATTGGATAAAAAAGATACCAAAATATTAGATAGGGAATTAAGAGGCCTACATAAAATAAATGATAATTATGAAAAATTAATATTAACGTCTGATAAAATACCTTTAACTAATGAAGATGGTATAAAAATAAGGAATGTTTTGGATTGGTTATTAGATAAATAATTGTTAATAAGAAACGCTTTGAACTTGTGTTCAAGGCTTTTTATATAGCTATGAATAGTCCAGCAGCACTTGCAGATACTAAGCTTACTAAACTCATGAAATTATCTGATGTTCCTGGGTTTTTAACATCAGCTGTATTTCCTGTTGCTTCTTGACTTTCTGGTGCAATTATATCTCCATTTTGATCAGCTGGATCTTGTGTTGGATCTTGTTCTGGAGTTACAGTCATTGTACCTTTAATTAAGTAAGCATATACAGTTGTGTCATCAGATACTTCTGTAGTATAGTTATATTCATCAGTACTATTATCTTTACTACTGTAATATTCTACAGCATATCCTAATGGACTTAAATATTCAGCTACAGCATTATCTAAAACTGTTTTAGATAAAACACTGTCTTTTTTTACTCTGAATGTTATAGGAGTACTAAGATTATTACCTGCTATATCTACTAGATTACTTTTTGATACAAAATTAACTGTAATTACTACTGTATCTTTGATTGCATCTTCGTAATCATCTTCAGTCCATACATCTTTATTTTTTGCATCTTTCATAGTTACATTTTCTGGATTAATTGTAACTGTAACTGTTTGAGTTCTTGTAAAAGTATCATTTTCTTCATTTGTTGCAGTCCAACTAATTGTTACTACTTTTTTAGCTAAAACACCTTTAGCAGCTGCTTCTTCAAGCATACCTTGAGTAAATCCTAAATAAACATCGACATATTCGTTGCCATCTGTTAAATCTTTCCCTTCAGCATCTTTTAATTCAGATACAATCAAATTATTACCATTAACAGTGAATTCTTTAGCACCATCTGGAGCCATAATACGTAAACCAATATAGGCATACCCATCTTCTCTACCAACAGTCCAGTCTTTTCCAGCGATTGCTCCACCTGGAAAAATCAAATTTTTTGATGCAATGTTTAAAACGTCATCTTTTTTTGGAGTTGCTGATAAAATAGTGCCAGGAGCTCCTGTTCCTCCTACCATAGAGTCTGCTGCAGTAATATTATAAACTTTTGTATAATCTCCAGCGGCAGCTTTAACGCCTCCTACCATTAGGACCAAAAGGTTTTTATAAAAGCTATGAATAGTCCAGCAGCACTTGCAGATACTAAGCTTACTAAACTCATGAAATTATCTGATGTTCCTGGGTTTTTAGCATCAGTTGTATTTCCTGTTGCTTCTTGGCTTTCTGGTGCTGTTGGTTCTTCTGCTTGTTCTTCTGGTGTTCCTTCTCCTACTACAACATATCCATCTTTTGTTTCAACTTTTACTCCGGCTTTTACTAGTTGTGACGATACGTCTACTGTTGCACCATCTTTAGTTACGACAGCAGCTAAAATTTTATTTAAAAATTTACCATCACTTATAATGCCTCTTAGACTTTCAGCAACAATAATATTGCCATCTTCATCTGTAGTATTGTTTAAAGCAGGATTGGAATTATCAATAAGAATTACTGGTAATTTCGAATTACCCTTAGATTCAAACGTTCCACCGTTAATTGCATAATTCATACGTGCTCTTCCAATATGCAAAACATATTTATCTTTGGCAATAAAATTACCACCTAAAATATTTAAACTTGCATTTGCGGATGCGGTATCATTAGTGGCTCTAACAGTATCAATAACATAACCTTTTTCAGCAGTAAATGTTCCACCATTAATTGTTACATCTGCACAATAAATTTTTAATGCAGTTCCATTAGCAGCCTTAAAATTACCATTATCGATAGTTAAATTTATACCTTTATCAACTTTGAATATTTGATTTGTAGTATTATAAGTACCACCTTTAATAACCATAGAAGCTGCCTCTTCATTTACAGATGGAGTATCATTTAAACTTTCAGTTAAAACATTATTTACATTATAAGTACCACTAACTAAAATTAATTTACTATTATGCTTAGCAACATTTACTAAAGTAGCATTAGTAGCATTAATTATGGAATTATCAATAGTTACATTTCCACCATTTGCTTCGATTAAAGCTTTTGTTAATTTTAAGTATTCAATGTTAACACCATTAAGTGATAAATTCCCACCAGTTTCAACAACAGCAAATGGAGTAGTTGAATGTTCACTTATGATTTTACCACCATTAATAATAAAATTAGCTTTAATTGTATAACGATTATCTCGACCAGAAGCAATTGTTATAACATGATCATTAGCTTCAATAGTAACATCTTTTTCAAAAGTACGAGCTGTATTGATTGTTAAATCTTTATATAGAGTTAACGTACCTCCATCATTTGTTATTTTATTAACAGCATCATCTAGACTTGTATAACCTAGTCCATCAACAGCTGCTGAACATGCAACATTACCGTTTCCTGTTTCTCCAGGTTTGTTACAAGTAGTATTTGATGCAGCTTTAACGCCTCCTACCATTAGGACCAAATAAAAAAAGGATTCAATCCTTATTTATTAAACAAATCACTATGACTACCTGTGGCAAAAAGCAACAAAATTAATTCATTATCTTTATATTTATAAATTAAAAGCCAATCAGGAGATATATAACATTCATAACAATCCTTAAAAATTTTATTATTTATTAATTTATGATTTTTATATTTTGAATCAAGTTCTTCACCATTTGCTATAAAATTTAATATTTCTAAGAATTTTTCTTCATCTTTTCCTTGTTTTAATACTTTTTTGAATTCTTTTTTAAAACGGCTAGTATATTCTACGTGGTATTTTGTATTTTCTAAGTTAAACATTATGACTTTAAATCCTTTAATAGTTCATACATATTAGTATATTTCTTGGCTTTAATTTTTCCATTTAGAATATCTTCCCCTTCTTGAATAGCTTCCAATAACTCCTTACTAGGTCGCGGATTTACTACTTCAAAAGGGACGCCATCTTTATTAATTAATTGTTTAATTGCCATATTAACATAAGTACTCAAATTTAAACCTAAGTTACTCAGTATGCTCATTGCTAACTCTTTATCGTTCTTATCAACTTGAACACTTATAGCAGTTGTTAAACTTTCCATAGACACTCCTCTCTTTCTTAGTCATAATATATCACTTTTTATATATAATATCAAGGTAATATATATTTAACATATTATATTATATATATATTTTATGTTATTATGTATGAAAAATACATTATAAAGCTATGAATAGTCCAGCAGCACTTGCAGATACTAAGCTTACTAAACTCATGAAATTGTCTGATGTTCCTGGGTTTTTAACATCAGCTGTATTTCCTGTTGCTTCTTGACTTTCTGGTGCTTTTGGTGTTTGTTCACTAGGATTTGTTTCACTTGGTGCTGTAGTTTGATTATCATTAGTAGTTTCTTTAGAAGCTAATATTTCCTGTAAATATTCAATATATATTTCTTTATTCCATACTAATTCTTCATCTTCTGCTGATTTTAGATTAACCATTTTTGGATCAATAGTTATGGAAACAGTTTGACTAAATTCGCTATCTTGCCCCACATTCCATGTAATAGTAGCTTTACGAACGAGCGTTGTACCCGCCGCTGCAGCAACTTTAATATCATCTAAACCAAAATGGAATTCTAAATCCAAATGTTTTTCTGCAGCACCCAATGATTGAGGATAAGTTGGATTAATAGCATCATCGCTTACTGTATAAGTTGTTGGACGGTTACCATTTGAATCAGATAATCTAGCGGTGTTTTGTCCGGTTCTTAATCCTACTTTAACAATAGCATATTCTTTATCTTCCTCTTTAACCATTTTAAAAACAGTAGTTGAATCCGGGGTAATGATTAAATCTTTAATTCCAGTTTCGCTAAAATATTCATCTGCATCCTCATCGCCAGGATTATTAGTTGAGAAATTAATTGCTACATCCTTACCTTTCTCATTTTTTGTAATACCATTAGTATTGTCTAATGGCGCATACTTTGTGTAATCTACTGCAGCTTTAACGCCTCCTACCATTAGGACCAAGAAATCTTTTTTGAAAGCTATGAATAGTCCAGCAGCACTTGCAGATACTAAGCTTACTAAACTCATGAAATTATCTGATGTT
>CANRAC010000040.1 GCA_947628495.1 uncultured Bacilli bacterium | reverse complement strand
GAAGCTCAAAATCGCAAAACGCATATTCAAAATTCGATTGATTTATTAGTAGAAGAAAAAAATGATGTTCAAAAAAATATTGCTAGTTGCGAAGAGGAAGCCCAAAGACTAGAATTACTTTTAGCATCCAATAAAGAATTAGAAAACTCCGCAACCTTAAAAGAAAAACAAGCTCGTTTAAATATTTTGCAAGAGAACTTACAAAAATTATTAGATCGTAAGCAAGCAATAAATGACTCCCCTGAATATATTGCCCATGCAATAAATGAACTTATAGCTTCAGGAAGTAGCTACAAACAAATAAAAGAAAAAGTATTAAAATTATACGAAATAGTACGATCTAAACCATATATGTCTACGGTGATTCGTAATGGTGATATAAATGCTTTACAAGAAAAATATGTGGCTTTAGATCAAAATTATAAAGATTTAAAAACGAAGATAGCTAAATCTGATTATATTTTAAAAAATATTCCGGCCGAAGAAAATCGCTTATCGGATTTGGAAAAATTAATCAATAGTAAAAATAAGCAAATTGCAACCTTAAAGGAATTAATTGCTAATAATGACAATGTAATTTTAATATTATTACGTCAACATCGTGATTTACAAAGCTCTTATAATCAAGAAATAGAGCAATCTGAAAATTATTTAAAACAAAGTGAAAGTCTTGATAATATTGCCAAAATAACGATGAAAGCCGATTATACTCGTCATCAAAAGGTCTTAGCTGAGCAAAAAGAAATTATCGCTGCATATCCAAATGATGTTCAAAATATTCTAAATACTAACAAAGAATTAAATGAAATGATAGCTAGCTATGAAAAAGAAATAGAAGATTATAAAGACGAAATGAAAGTAATTTTAAGTCATAAAAAACATCGTAAGCCAATTAAAAATTATATTGAACGTGCGGCTCATGAACAAGAATTAGCTGAGTTACAAAGTGAACTAAATTATTTAAGCAAAAGAATGCAATATCGCAACTTTAATATAACGCAATTAAAAAATGAAATATTAGATGGTCTAAAAGTCTTATATGCTGATGAAATTAAAAAAGAAAAAGAAAAGGAAAAGAAAGCTAAAGCTGTAGCTAGTAAACCTTCTTTAGAAGAACAAACAATCGAAATTACACCGATGAATGAACCAGTTTCTAAAGAAGATGTTAAAGAGGAAGTTAATTCATTTGCTGCTATTGGTGATTTACTAGATAAGTTAGACTTAGTTCCAAGTCAACCGGAACTTGCCAAACCAGAAGACATAGATCTTCACTTCAATATCGATGAAACTATTAAAGATATCGAAAGTAAAAAGAGTGAAACTGAATCTGTTGTCGAAGTACCAAAACCAGAGTCAGTATTAGAAAATGCTTTGGATTTGAATGAATTATCTAAAGAGGTAGCCCCACAAGAAGAACTTATCCAACCAACGGAACCTGTTGAACAACTTGTTACACCAACAAAGGTTGAAACACCAAATGACAAAATCAAAGTAATAAGTGTTGAACCATATATTCAAAAAATTAAAGTTGTAAAAGTTGAACCATTAAAAAAACAAGTAGAAGAGGCAAAAACTGATGAACAAGTATATAATGGTATCGCTTTTATAAGTCCATTTAGTGAGCAAGAACCAGCATTGGTTAAAGCAATGTAAAAAAAGAAAGGGAATAAAAAGGGTATGGAAATTACAAAGGATACTGTTGTAACATTAGAAAATAGTGAAAAATACATTATTGAAAATATTACTTTTTATGGCGGCGTGAAATATGCCTTAGCCCATAAAGAAAATACAAACGATAAAGTAATCATGGAAGAAATATTGGAAAATAATGAATTATTTATTCGTAATGTAGTTGATCCAGAATTAATTGAAATCTTGATGAGGATATTAGAAGGTTAATATCCTTTTTCTTATTGCTTAAATCATCATAATTTTGTATAATTTTAAAGAAGGAGATGATAAAAAATGGAATTAAAAGGAAGTAAAACAGAAAGTAATTTAATGGCGGCTTTCGCTGGAGAAAGTCAAGCTCGTAATAAATATACTTACTTTGCTTCAAAAGCGAGAAAAGAAGGATATGAGCAAATTGCTGCTATTTTTGAAGAAACAGCCAATAATGAGAAAGAACATGCTAAATTATGGTTTAAGCAATTAAATGGTGGAGATATTCCTTCCACATTAGATAATTTAAAAGCTGCAGCTGAAGGAGAAAATTACGAATGGACCGACATGTATGCCGAATTTGCTAAAACTGCCAAAGAAGAAGGTTTTGATGAAATAGCTTATCTTTTTGAAAGTGTGGGAGCAATTGAAAAACATCATGAAGAAAGATATTTAAAACTAGTAGCTAATATAGAAAATAATTTGGTATTTAAAAAAGATGAAGAAACTGTATGGATCTGCCGTAATTGTGGCCATGTTTATTATGGTAAAGAGGCTTTAAAAGTTTGCCCTGTTTGTAAACATCCAGAAAGTTTCATGGAATTAAAAGCTGAAAATTATTAAGAGTTCTTAAGGAACTTTTTTTCCATATAAAGGGAGGATTAAATGCTAGATATAACAAATTACGATAAAGAAATAAGTACTTATGGTGGATCAGAATTAAAGATGACATATTACTTCAATCAAGAAAAATATATGGTTAAATTTCCTGATCCCATAAGAGAAAAAAAGCGCAATATATCTTATATTAATAATCAATATTCTGAATATGTTGGCTGCAAAATTTTTAAATTAATGGGCATAGACACACAAGAAGTAATTCTAGTTAAGTGCACTATCAATGGCAAAGAAAAAATAGCTGTTGCTTGTAAGGATTTTATAAAAAAAGGGGAAGAATTAATTGAATTTAAAAATATATCTTATTCGTTAAGTGCTTTAAAAAAATATACCTCTTCAATTGAAGACATATATGAAATGATAGATAAACTTCCCAATTTAGAAAATAAAAATGAAGTTATTAATGAATTTTGGCGTCGAGTTATCATAGATGCACTTTTAGGTAATAATGATAGACATTTAGGTAATTGGGGATTTGTTAAAAGAAATAATAAATATTTTTTAGCACCAGTTTATGATTGTGGATCTTGTTTAAATCCTTTATTAACAGAGAAAGAAATGCAAAAAATATTAAAAGATGAAAGCGAATTGAAGAATGTGGCTTATAACATTAAAACTCCTTACAAATTAAATGATAAATCTATAAGTTATGCCGATTTATTTAAAAATATGCCTAAAGAGCTTAAAAGTCAAATTAAACAAATAGTTCCGAAAATTAATTTGGAGATAATAAAAGAAACAATTAAGGAAATTGAACCATTAAGTGATATTCAAAAAGATTTTTATTATAAGACAATAGCTATTCGTAAGAAATATTTATTAGATAAGGCTTTAAAACAAGTAGAAAAGGAAAGTATTTAAAAAATTATATAGGTGGAATTCATGAAATTTTCTATTTACTAGAACCTTAAAATTATGATAGAATAAAGTATGTAAAAAGCGAAGAGAATGTTATTAAGTATTTAACTAGAGTTCTTCTAAAGAGATTAAGTAAAAAGCTGAGATTACTTAAAGATAAACTAGTTAGAGAAATTCAAACAGAGGAGCTTTGTCGTTATAAGAGCGTTAATCTTAAAAAGAGCTAGATTTCTAGAATAAGGGTGGTACCGCGCGTTTGAGCGTCCCTTTGTTTTAGAATTTTTTTATTGGAGGGAAATGTATGCAAGAAGAATTAAAAAAATTAGTATCAAATGCTTTAAGTGATATTAAAGGAGCATTAAAAGAAAGTGAACTTTTAAATATTAAAGCTAAATATTTAGGTAAAAAAAGTAAAATAGCTGAACTAATGAGTGGCCTTAAAAATATGAGTATTGAGGATAAAAAACAATATGGGGCTTTATTTAATAAAATTAAAAAGGACTTAGAAAATAAAATTAGTGAAAGAATAACGGAAGTTAATGTAAGCACCGATATTTCCTTTGATGATACGCTTCCTGTTAAACCGCATTTAGGTTCGTTGCACCCTGTTACTATTGTCACTAAAGAAGTAACTGATATATTAAAGAAAATGGGCTTTAGTGTGGTAAGTGGACCAGAAATGGAGACTGAATACTTTAACTTTGAAGCTTTAAATATACCTGAAAGTCATCCGGCTCGAGATATGCAAGATACTTATTGGTTAGATAATGGTAAACTTTTACGTACGCATACATCTCCGAATCAAGTGCACGCCATGCAAAAGTATGGGGCTCCCATTAAAATATGTGCTCCAGGAAGATGTTTTCGCAATGAAGATTTAGATGCTTCTCATGAAAATACTTTCTTTCAAGTGGAAGGCATGGTAATTGATAAAAATATCTCAATTGGTAATTTGATGTATACAATGAAGGAATTATTATCAGCAATCTTTAAACAAGATGTTGATGTTCGTGTTCGTCCCGGTTTTTTCCCTTTCGTGGAACCTGGTGTAGAAATTGATTGTAGTTGTCTAATTTGTGGAGGTAAAGGCTGTCCAACTTGTAAAAATAGTGGTTGGATAGAGTTATGCCCAGGAGGAATGATCCATCCTAATGTCTTAAAAGAAAGTGGTATTGATCCGGAAGTTTATAGCGGTTTTGCTTTTGGTCTAGGTATTACTAGATTAGCAATGATGAAATATAAAATTGATGATATTCGAATTTTAAATTCTGGTGATTTACGTGCCTTGGATAAATTTAATGTAGAGTAGGTGAAGATATGTTAATTTCATGTAATAGATTAAAAAATTATATTAAAGATAGTCAAAAGATTGATTGGTATAGTATTTGGGATAAATTTTCAATTCGTACTGCCGAAGTTGAAGGTGTAACTGTTAAAGGTAAAGATATTGATGGGGTAGTAGTTGCCGAAATTATTGAATGTGAAAAAGTTCCAGATTCTAAAAAGCTTCATAAACTCCTTGTCGATAATGGTAAAGAAAAACTTCAAATCATCTGTGGTGCTCCCAATGTTAAAGTAGGTATGAAAGCCCCTTTAGTTAATGTGGGTGGCCATGTCTGTGGTTTTAAAATTAATTCTCGAAAACTAGCCGGATTAGAAAGCTTTGGGATGATGTGTAGTGCGGAGGAATTAGGTTTTGCTGATAGCAGTGAAGGTATTTTGGAATTACCAACTGATTACATAGTTGGAAAAGATATTAAAGAATATTTACCGCTTGAAGATATAGTAGTAGAGATTGATAATAAGTCTTTAACAAATCGTCCTGATTTATGGGGACACTATGGCATAGCCCGTGAAATTGCCGCTATTACGTCTCATGAATTATTGCCTTTAGATTTATGTGAAATCCCTAATAATAAAAAAGACTTGGACATTCGTATTAAAAATCCTTTATGCTTAAGATATACTGGCTTAAAAATAGATGATATTAATTCTAAAGAAACGCCTTTAGATATGCAAATATTCTTATATTATGCTGGAATGCGTAGTATATCTTTAATTGTCGATTTAACTAATTATTTAATGTTAGAACTTGGTCAACCTATGCACGCTTTTGATGCTCGAAAGGTTAATAGTATTGAAATCGATACAGCTAAAGATGGTGATAAATTTTATACACTAGATAATGTAGAACGTACTTTAAGTGCGGAAACTTTAATGATTAAGAAAAACAAAGATTATTTTGCTGTAGCTGGTGTTATGGGCGGCTTAGATAGTGAAATTATGGATGATACTACTTCGATAATTTTAGAATCAGCTACTTTCGATGCTGCCAGTGTACGTAGAACAGCCACTTATTTAGGCCTTAGAACAGAAGCTTCCGCGCGTTATGAAAAATCTCTTGATCCTAATATGACAATAATAGCTACGAAAAGATTTGCTAAACTTTTAAAAGATATTGATAAGGATATCGAATTTGCTTCCAACATTACTGATGTTTATCCTAATCCTTTATTAGAAAAAAAGGTCATCTTAAAAAAAGCTACATTAAAAAAATATATGAATATTGATATTTCTACTGATTTTATTGAAAAAACTTTAACTACTTTAGGTTTTAAAGTAAAAGAAAAGAAAGATAGTTATGAAATTATTGTACCAACATATAGAGCCACTAAAGATATCTCTTTAGAAGCCGATATTATTGAAGAAATTGCTCGTATGTTTGGCTACGAAAATATTAGACCTGAGCCTCTAAAATTAGAACTTACTTTTGATGAATTAGAAACAACTCAAGAAAAGGAATATGATGTTAAAAGACTATTAGCTACGCAGTTTGCCTTAAATGAAGTACATACTTATCTATGGTATAAAACAGCTTTATTAAATAAATTAGGCATAGAAAAGGATAATATTAAACTTCTAGGAAAAACAGATGATAATATCTTAAGAGATGATTTAGCACTTTCCTTAATAGAAGTTGCTCAAAATAATTTAAAATATCAAAATAAAGTCGGTATCTTTGAAATCGGTACAGAGTTTATAAATGGCGAAAATAAAAGAAGTTTAGCCATTGTTCTAGCTGACAATATTAAAAATATTGAAGAAAATTTTTATAAGCTAAAAGAAATAGTTGTAACAATATTTAAAACCTTTTATAATTTAGATGTTACTTTTAAAAAAGAATCATCATATGCATATTATAATGAAAATTTAAGTTTTTCTATTAACACATCAAATGAACGAGTTGGTCGTTTAAATGTCGTTAAAACAAACATTGCTAGTAGTTTGGCCAAGAAAAAATGCTTTTTAGTTGCTTCTTTAGATTTTGATAAATATGAACAACTTTCTAAAAAAGAATATTTATATGAAGTTATTAGTAAATATCCAATAGTTAGTTTAGACTATACTATCATAATGCCAAAAGATCAAAAATATGAAGTAATCGATAAAGTCTTAAAAGAGTTTAAAAGTCCAATCATTAAATCCTTACAATTTATTGATAGATATGTGGGAGAAAAAGAAAATAAATATACTATTAGATATATTGTTGGTAGCAATGAGGCCACTTTAACATCTGAAGAGTTACAAGACTTTAAAGAAAAATTTATAAATCATTTAAAAAAGAATGGACTATCAATTATAGAATAGTTCATTCTTTTTAGATATAATTTTCTACTTTTTGTTCGTTAGAAGGACATTTTAGAAATACTTCTATTTTGTTATTGTTAATTTTAGCATAACTGTTATTAACATCACAATATTCTCCATTTTCATCAACAAACTCAATTAACATTTTTTTATTAACCATTTCTTTTAAAGTTAATTTTTCCATATTATTTGAATCTTTATAATAGTTTTTCGCAACACTTACCATTGTTTGAAAATTATCTTCAAAATAATTAACTTGTTTATTTTTAGGTATTAAAAGTAAAACACAAATACCTAAAATAAATATTATTAAGACAATAACAAGACCTTTGCGAAACTTTTCAAACCAATTTACTTTATATTCTACTTCATCATACATAATATCATCCCTTTTTTCTTAAGAGTATATCATACTATATTTGCTTTTTTATGTCAATTATGTTATTATTGGCACACGGGGTAGCTTGGTATCGACAGAATATTTGGAGGTACGAGCGCAAGTGGTAGGCATACCTTAAATGCATTTTAAAATTAAATGACGAAACTAGTAATGGTTTCGCTTCTTTTGCTCCTGTAGCAGCCTAGTCTAATTTAGGTATAAGAAGCTCTTCTAATTAATTTTTCTTACGGATTAATTTAGAGGATTATATGAGTAAGATATATTATTAAAATTGTTTAGGTTTTAATAATGAATTTTAACTAAACTATGTTATTAACCTTGGTGCGTTAGATCCGATTTAATAACTAAAATTAATTCTGACTAAACTTGTAGTGCTCGTATTAGCCTTTATTTTGGACAGGGGTTCAATTCCCCTCTACTCCACCAGATTGATAGGAAACTCGAACTTTTCGAGTATCAATATAAAACGACTTGTCAAAAAGTCGTTTTTATGTTATTATGAATATGTCAAGGGAACTTGCATAAAATAAAAAAGGGAACATTCAGTTTTTGCGAGTTGAATGTCTACCCAATTAGTATTGTTTAGACATTTAATTCAATGAAGAATTAAGTGTCATTTTTTAATTACTACTATCATAACGATAAGGAGAAATAAAATGATAGCAATGAGCTTTAGAACTTTTATAAAAAAAGTCTTAGTTTTCATTTTTATCAAACCTCCTTTCTATAAAGATTGGAGGTAGACACTCAACAACTGATATTCCCTATAAAAAGTATATCAAACATTTGTTCTTTACACAATAGGATTTGATAATAAATTTATAACAATTTAGAAAACACATTTGCATATTGATAAGTCAGATATGATATAGGAGGTAAGAAAAGTGAAGGCATTTGCTATTATTGAGATAGGAAGTAATAATACTAAGACACATATTTATGAGAATGAAAAAATGATATATGAGGAT
>CANRAC010000039.1 GCA_947628495.1 uncultured Bacilli bacterium | reverse complement strand
GGCATTTTATCTAAGCCTTTTTTATTAGCTAAAACATTATATTCTTCAATTTTTTTAACGCCATTATCTGCAAACATATTGTAACGATTATCCATCATATCAACTAACTTTTGTAAAGCAACAGAAGCTTTTTTAGGATCAGTTACAACTGGCCATAATAAATGAGGAATACCATTATAATTAGACATTTCTACTTTTTTAGGATCAACTAAAACAAGTTTTACTTCATCGGGACGATAACGCATTAAAATTGAGGCAATTATACTATTCATACATACAGATTTACCACTACCCGTAGAACCGGCTACTAATAAATGTGGCATTTTGGATATATCTGCCGTTTGCACTCTTCCCATTAAGTCTTTTCCTAAAGCTACTAATATTTTAGAATTTTTTGCACTAGCTGGAATATTAGCTAGCACCTCTTTAATTTTAACAGCTGCAATTGAAGGATTGGGAATTTCAATTCCAACGGTATTTTTACCTGGGATTGGCGCTTCAATAGCAACGTTCTTCGCCGCTAAGGCAAGAGCAATTTCTTTATCAAGGTTTTTAATTCTACTTACTTTAGTACCGGATAAAACAGACAGTTCATATTGCGTAACTGCTGGTCCTACATGAATTTCGACTACGGTTCCTTTAATACCAAAGTCATTTAATACTCTTTCTAAAATCATTTTATTTGATTTAATAAAATCATTAGAGTTTACTTTAGCTTGGTGTTTTGGATTTTCTAATAAATTGATTGACGGCAAAATATAATTAGCATTAACTGGTGCTACTTCTAAATTTTGAGCTGGTGTACTAACTTCTTCAGGATGATTATTTACTTTTAATTCTTCGGCACTAGTAATAATAATTTTATTGTCATCAACTTCTTCATTTTCGGCTTCTTCTTCATTATTAAGTTCTTTTTTACGTTCTTGTTTTTTATTTCTAAGATTAATAAATATTTCTTTGATCTTTTTAAATATATCTGCAATAGTTATATCAAAGACTAAAATTAAACCAAATATAGCTAAAACACCAATTATTATTTTAGAACCTGTGACATCGAGAAGAGAGGTAAATAAAAGAATAAATAAAGCGCCAATTATTCCTCCTCCAACATTAGAGTTTAAACTACTAGTTGCTCCCATAAAATTATCGATTGTGGTACTGATAATAGCTTTTCCTTTAAGTTCATTAGCTACAGCATATTCTAAATGGGAAAACATTAATATAGCGATCAGTAAAAAATAAAAGCCAATCATTCGGGTGGTAAATAAATTAGGAAGTTTTCTTTTTATTATCATATATATTCCCAAAATTAAAACCGAAAGTAGCGCCACTACATACCATGAACCCATTAAAAAAATCGCAAAATTTTTAATAACTTTTCCTACGGGACCAAAGGTACCAAACCCAATTAATCCAATTAATATTAATAATAGGCCATTTAATTCAACACTATAATTAAAACTTTTTGATGTATCTTCTTTCTTTTTTTTCTTCTTAGCCATTTATTCTCACCTTTATTATTATAACTTATTTAAAAAAAAGGCGCAATTAATAAGCTTTAAATTGTCAAATTTTGTCATGCTTAAGCATATTATTTACTATGATATTAAGAATAAATAATCGAGATATAGAAGTTAAAGTACCATTCACTTTAAAAGAAAAAATGATTGGTCTAAGTAATACTATCAATATTAATTTTGGTATGTATTTTAAATCTTGTAATACTATTCAAACTTATAGTATGCAAGAAGCAATTGATGTTTTAGTTTTGGATAATCAAAATACTATTTTATATATTTTAAGTGATTTTAAACCTCATAAAATACTTTCCATTAATAGAGATATTTATGAAACTAATATTTTAGAATTACCAAAAGGATTAGGTAAATATTTTAAAGTTGGCAGCCAAATTAAATTTATAAAAAAATAGATGAGTGAGTTCATCTATTTACATACTATATATTAAAGATTTTATTTTGTTAAAATTTTGCCATAATTTTTTCCCATTATTATATCTTTATATAAAGAATAATTAGGGTGGTTTTCAAATGAATTTAATATTTCTTCTATTTTTTCATTATTAGTTAAACTATAATATGTTGATATTAATAATAATTTTTCAACTACTTTATACTCTCTTCCTAAAAAGCAATCATAAATTAAATATTTAGATTCTTTACCTAAATAACCATACAATCCTTCTTCGTCAGAATAGTCTTCATCATCATATTCCTCTTCATCAAGATAATCCTCGTCTTCCATTTCATCATATTCTTCGTCTAATTCTTCTAATTTTTCCATAGCTTGTTCAAATACTTTTTCAAAATTTTCATCAATATATAAACATTTGGAAACATCATCTAACAGATATAACAGTCTATTTTTTACTTTAACAAGACTTTCATCATAATTATTTGCTAAGTATTCATTAATTTTATGAATATAAGTTAGCCAAAAAATAAATTCTTCTTCAAGGGCATTGTTATTTAAGACAGCATAACTTCCTCTATTTTTATTTTCTTCTTCCATGTCTTCCTTTTCAACATTGCTTAAAAATTCATCAATATCAAAATTGTTGTTTGAATTATTGTTACCTACTAAAGACATAAAACTTAATTGGCAAAAAATTTCGTATACTTTATGTTTATATAAACTAAAATCACCAAATATCGCATATTGATATATATCTTCAATACTTTCTTGAATTGGGTTGCATAACCAAGCTGTATTTTCATAATAATCACTATTTTTATATAAATTGTTATCGATTGGATATGTTTCTTTATTTTTAGTATAAGAAGATTCCTTTATATAATCATAGTCTTCTGTAATCCATACACTATTTTCCTCATCAGAATGAGTAATGATATTAAATTGATTAATTAAAACGGGAAAATTAGCAATGGCATTAGTTAAAAGCAAAAATTTTTTAGTTAATAAGGGTTTTATTAAATCTTTAGAATTATTTAAATCGTTATAAGCCTGTTCTAACTGACTTTCAATATTCTCTAGTTGTTGATTTACAAAATTACCTAATTGATATATTTTGGTTATTCCTAAACTATTTCTAACTTTTTTTAAATTAGTTACATCATAAAATTTATCACATATATTAGGAAACTCATCATTTTTTAATTTGTTTAAATAAGCCAAATCAATATTTTCATGAATCCATAATGAACCATCTTGGAAATAAAATATTTCCGGATATTCAATTAGTAAATTTTTTATTTCTTTAACGTCATCTACGGGAGCAAAACTTATATTTCCCTCCCACTTTTCACCAATAACATGATCTCCATACTTTTTATATTCCTCTAAATATTTTTCAAAAAGTAATTGACGAAATTTAATTAAATCATCAAGTTTTATATTTCTTCTATTATCAAGTTCTAATACTAAAGCGTGAGCAATTAAAGTAGTTAATAAATATGGTATATCTTTCATTTTTATCTTGCCTCCTTAATTAAAATTTTATTTGTCTAAATTTTTCCATCTAAGCTAAAGCTTTTCGCATCAGTTATTTTAACATCAATAATCTCGCCTATTTTATCACAAGCATTATCTACATTTACTAATTTCATGGTTTCAGTGTATCCAAAGACCTTGGTATTATCTTTTTCACTTACTCCTTCAATTAAAACTTTGACTGTTTTTCCAAGATATTTTTGATTAGCTTTTAAACTATAACTATTAATCAGTTCATTTAATTTATGTAAACGTTCTTCTTTAACTTCCATGGGGATTTTATCTTCAATTTTTGCTGCCGGAGTTCCCTCTCTTGGGCTATAAATAAATGTAAAGGCGCTATCAAATTGACAAGCATTTACAACATCAAGGGTTTCTTTAAAATTTTCATCGGTTTCATTAGGAAAACCAACAATAATATCCGTAGTAATCGCCACATTAGGAATAGTCTCCTTTATTTTATGATACAAAGTTAAATATTCTTCTTTAGTATAACGACGACCCATTAATTTTAAAATTTTTGATGAACCAGATTGTAGTGGTAAATGAATATAAGGCATAATATTATCATATTTAGCTATTATTTCAATCATTTCATCAGTAAAATCCCAAGGATGGGAAGTAACAAAACGAATACGCTCTATTCCTGTTTTAGCAACTTCTTCTAAAAGTTTGGCAAAATTTATTTCATCTTTTAATTCTTTGCCATATGCATTAACATTTTGACCAAGCAATGTAACTTCCTTATACCCATTTTTAACTAATTCTTCAACTTCTTTAATGATTTCTTGACTTTTACGACTTCTTTGCTTGCCTCTTGTGTAAGGAACTATACAATAAGTACAGAATTTATCACAACCATACTGGATATTAACCCATGCCTTAACTTGCGACTCTCTTTTGTAAGGTACATTTTCATATACATCACCTTCGCATGAATACACTTCAATGTTTTGTTTTTCTTTTTTATTAATAATTAAATCCTGTAATTTATAAATATTATGCGTACCAAAAACTATATCTATATATTGATGTTTATTCATAATTTCTTCCACAACATTTTCTTCTTGAGCCATACAGCCGCATATACCAATAATTACATCTTTTTTTTCTTTTTTTAAATGCTTACAGCGTCCTAAAAAGCCATATAATTTATCATGAGCATTTTCTCTTATCGCACAAGTATTTAAAATTACAATATCCGCCTCTTCTAATACCTCGGTTTTATTAAATCCTAAAGATTCCAAACGAGCCGCTATTTCTTCAGAATCATGAACGTTCATTTGACATCCATAAGTTTTTAAAAAATATTTTTGACCAGAGAAAAGTTTTTGATAATGGTCATTTAAGTATATATATTCAACTTCTTTATCGGTTCTAATTCGCGCTTTTTTTAAATCTGGTAGGTTCATTTAATCACTTCCAATACTTCCCTATTATAGCAAATTACCCCCAAGAAAAAAAGGCATATGCCTTTAAATTTTCGTTGGTACTAAATAATCAAACCAAGGTAAATTTCTCATAATTCCGTAAATAATTACGAAAATGAGAATTGCATACCAAAACTTATTATTCATAAATCTTCTTAAATTTAAATTTTTTATTCCCCTTTTTTCTAAAAAGTCCTCACCATAATATATTAAAAATATTGGTAATAAGATAATTAAATTATAATAGCGAAAAGCTTGATAAAAATCTAAACTTAATAAAGATCTTAAAGCTCTAGTTATGCCACAACCTGGACAGTATAAATGCGTCAATTTATAAAAGGGACAAGGTATATATAAATTAAAATAGCTGCCTACTAAAAGGTATACTATCAAAATAATAAAACCAATACCTATTTTAATTAAATATTTTTTTTGCATCTTTTCACCAACTTAAAAAGACAATATATTTTCTTTTAATTACTTTGACTAAGTCTATTTAAATCATTTTGAATTAAAGCATAATTTACAATGCTAAAACCAAATATTTGAAGTAATAAATATACAATGGCATTATCAGCAAGACCTAAATTATTTTTATTGGAGTAATCATATAGTTTTCTTCCCATTTGAAAAGCCCAATAAATTCCGTATATCCCGCAAGTAATTAAATTAAGTAAAAATGATACTCCCCCACTCATTGAATGGTCATCAGTAACTCTTGCAACATCATCTGTTATGACAATAAACCAATAAATACCATAGATACCACAAGTAACAATAGTCAAAATAATACAAGTAACAATATTTCTATTCATCTTTTCACCTCTTAGAAAAATTATATTAAATTTGCTTAATAAGTTCAATAACTTTTACATCATAGGAGCCACTAAGCGCAGGATTGCTTGCCATAATTTAGCAAAGAATTTAGTTTTTAAATCTTTTTGAGAAAGTTGTTTAGATACTAAAAGAGCATCATTTAAATCTTTATAAATATCTTTAATAGCCTCAACTTCTTTTAAATATACTCCACATTCAAAGTGTAAATATAAACTACGGTAGTCTAAATTAATAGTCCCAACAGTGGCTACTTTATCATCGCAAACAAAAACTTTACTATGTACAAATCCCTTAGAATACTTATAAATTTTTACGCCACCTTTTAATAAAACATCAAAATATGAAGATGTTAAACTATAAACCGTTTTTTTATCCGGAATACCTGGTACAATTAATCGGACATCAACCCCACGCTTAGCACACCTAATTAAAGCATTTATCATATCAGTATCGATAATCAAATAAGGAGTATAAATATAAACATATTTTTTAGCCTCGCCTAAAATATTGAGGTAGATATCTTCGCCAATTATTTCGTCGTCTAATGGACTTTCGCCATAAGGAACAACATAACCATTTTCCTTATATTTCTTTTTAAAGACATATTTGTATTTAGTATAATCATTATCAGTCGGGAAATAAGCATTCCAAATACTTAAAAACATTACTGTAAAATTCCAAACTGCTTCCCCTTTTATCATGATACCATTATCTTTCCAATGCCCATGGGGATGGGTAACATTAATGTATTCATCCGATATATTAATTCCTCCTGAAAAAACGGTATGTCCATCAATTATAAGCATTTTACGATGATCACGATTATTCATTATAGCGCCAGCAAAAGGCTTTAATTTATTAAAAGCAACACATTTAATTCCCATACTTTCTAAAGTTTTGGGATAATCACTAGGTAACATTGCGATTGAACCTAAATCATCATAAATAACACGCACATCTAAACCGCTTTGAGCTTTTTCTTTTAAAATATCCAATATTCCTTCCCACATTTTCCCGTTATTAATAATAAAATATTCCATAAAAATGTAATTTTGAGCTTTTTTTAACTCTTCTAACATAACAGGATAAACATCATCACCTAAAGAAAAATACTTAACTTGATTATTTTTTGTTACGGGAAAATGAGCAAATTCACTAATATATTTTAAATCTGTATATTCTTGATCATTAATCTCTTTTAAAATTTTTTCGTCTTGAATTAAATATTTTTCACTTTTTTCAATACTTTTATTAATATTTTTTAAAAGTTTACTACGATGAATATTTCGGCCAATTATAACATACATTAAAGAACCAATTATCGGAAATAACATAATAATTATTATCCAAGGTAAATCACTACTTAATCTTTTACTATTTTTAATAATGCCTAAGACAATAACAATACTCATAACAGCATAAAAAATCCCAATTAATTTAATATATTTTCCTAAAAATAAATAAACAAATAATGTTAAACATAGTTGTAAAATTAAACCAATTGCTACAATAGTTCCTCTTTTTAAAGCCATTTTCATACTTCATCAACTTCCTTATAAGTTAATTATACCACGCATATCTTTAAAGTTATAGAAAATAAAAAGCAATTTCTAAAAGAAGTTATTGCTTTTATTTAGTATAAATTAACGTAGCATCATGATTATAAGATTGTTTCTGGCGAGCTAAATCAGTCATTTTAGTAAATAAATGATAACTATAAGAAGGACTATTAAAAACTTTATCGCGAAGTAATTTATTATACATATCCCGGTAATCTTCTTCATTTTCAATATCATAAAAATAACCGGCTATTATATGACCATTTTTATTTAATTTTAATGCTAAATTTTCAATTAATTTTTCCCAATTTTCTAAGGTATTTTCCGGAAATAAATTATGAGCATAGAGAATTAAATTAGATAATGTTAGAAAATCCACATTATAAGGTAACTCAGATGCTAAATTTTTAATGTCGGTATTCATAAAAATTAAATTAATATTTTTGAGATTATTTTTTAAATATTTATAATTTTCAGGAGTTATATAATTTAAAGCACCTTTAATTTCTGACTGATTTCCTTCATCTTTAGAAAAAAGATTTTCTCGGATTTGCCAAGAAGTATACATATTAAATAATTCCTCCCAAAAAATTTTATCATTACCTTCTAAATATTGAGATATTGCTTGAAAAGTTTTCTTATCAAAAGAGTTAGCAGCGTAACTTTGATTTCTAAAAAAAGCTAAATATTCTTCTGGTGTGTTTAAAGCTTTAACAGCAGCTATTTTTAAATTTCCGTAATATCCTGTCAGAGGATTTATATCAAACCCAATTATTTCTTTAGGATTTTTTAAAGCAAGTTCGAAAATGTGATCTGAACTTCCTTGTAATGTTACACAAATTTTTCCCTCTAAATTGTAAGGTGCTAAATATTCTCTTATATTTACAGTAGCAAAAGGCCATAGATGATTAAAGATTGTGAAATATTCTCCACATTTTTCTTTATCTTCGATAAGTTTGCTCGCGAAGATTAAATCTTCTTCTACTTTTGACATTATAAATCCCCCTCTTGAAAATATAAATATTTACTAATTTCCGTTGGTTTTGATTATAACATACCTATATAATTTTCTCAAATAGGTTTTATCACCTGAAAAAAGAGCCAAAGCTCTAGTTATGAGGTTTAATAATAGAAATGCCACCCATATAAGGTTGTAAGGCTTTAGGAA
>CANRAC010000038.1 GCA_947628495.1 uncultured Bacilli bacterium | reverse complement strand
GCAGGCCACTGATTTTGAACAATTATTAGAAACTATGGAAATAGAAAAACCTTAGTTTTTTTCTTTAGGAGGTAAAAAGATGTTAAACGTAGTTTTATTTGAACCAGAAATTCCCGGAAATACAGGGAATATAATGCGTACTTGTGTCGCTACTGATACGCATCTACATTTAATTAAACCTTTAGGTTTTTCTTTGGATGAAAAATATATTAAAAGAAGTGGCGTTAATTATATTGATAAATGTGAATATACAGTTTATGAAAATATTGAAGAATTTTTTGCTAAAAACCCAGGAACTTATTATTTTTTAACAAGATATGGTCATAAACCTCACGATTCTTTTGATTATAGTAATAAAGATGAAAATATTTATTTTTTCTTTGGTAAAGAATCAACCGGCATTCCTAAAGAAATCTTAAGACCTTACTTAAATAATTGTATGCGTATTCCTATGACTAATAAAGTAAGAGCCTTAAACTTATCAAATAGTGTGGCTATAATGCTATATGAAGCCTTACGTCAACAAGGATATCGTGATTTACTTAGAGAAGAACCGCATAAAAGTAAGAATTTTTTAGAAGAATAAAATTAATGTAAAATGTCTGTAAGTTTACATTTTTTTGTTTATTAACTTTTAAAACTTGTTATACTAATAATAGGTGATGATATGGAAAAGTTAAAGTCTAAACTGACGCAAATTACTAATTTAAAATATTTAATAATTTATTTAATTGTTTTGGTTTTACCTTTATCCTTTGTAGCTATATGTAGTTATTTTATTCCTTCTTTAAATCATTTAGCTTTTAAAACATATTATATATATTATGGAGGAATATCTTTAGGTATAACATCCCTGATTATTTTATTTTTTAATAATCTTTATTTAAAAAATAATTTTTCGGAAAATAAAAAAGAAGTGGAAAACTCTTATATTATTAAAATAAATCTAATTTTTGTGATTTTTCATTTAATTATTAATATAATTGCGAGTCTTTTAAATTATTATAATATTAACGATTATTTTATATTTGCTTTATATTTATTTTACCCTCTTATTTACTTTTGTATTATTTTATTTGCTGATTATGAAAAATTAAGTCGTAAAAGTGTTTTAAAAATTTTAATAAGTATTTATTTATTATGGTATTTACTAATTCCCTTAATAAGTTTTATTTTAAGCAATCAAAATCTAGTCTTTAAAAGTGTGGAAAGTATTAAATCTCTTTTATATCTTCTTTTATATAACTATTTGCGTTTTGTACTACTAGTGATGCCTTTTATGAGTTTGGCTTTAAATAAAGTATCCCATGAAAATAAAGAAAAATCCTTAGTTCATAAATTTAATTTTTCTATTAAAAAGTTAGCTATAATTGCTGTGATTTTAGCTTTACTGGGTATAAGCATCTTAGTTTTAATAAATCGTTAAAAGAAATATTACCCAAAATGAAAATATTATGATATAATGTTCTTAGCAGATGAAAGCGGGCAGAAATTCCTGCTTTTATTATTGTAATTGAGAGGTGAGTTATGCAGGATTATTTACAAAAATTAAAATTAGAAGTGGCCGAGGCTTTAAAAGATCGAGAAATAATGGTCACATCTATTGATTTTCGGGAAGAAAAAAAGTATAAGTTTTTAACAATTGAATTAGATAAAATAGGAGGGATTGATTTAGATACGATTGTCGAAGCAACAGAAATAATTAATCCCATCGTTGATAAATATGATTTTATCGAGGATAGTTTTATTTTGGATGTTATAAGTAAAGAACAAGGAGATGATCACAATGAATAGTAAAGAATTTATTAAAGCTGTAGAGCACATTACCCAAGAAAAAGGAATTTCTAAAGATATTGTCTTTGAAGCAATGGAGCAAGCTTTAGCTACGGCCTATAAAAAGAATTTTGATTCGAAAACGAACGTTAAAGTTGATATAAATCGCGAAACGGGCGATATTAAAGTTTTTTCTTATTTAGTTGTTGTTGAAGATTATATTGATGGCGAAGAAATTGTTGATGAAGAAGGAAATATAACTTATACAGAACCAGAAATTAATCCTGATGCTCAGATTCTTTTAGAAGATGCGAAAAAAATAGTACCAGATATTAAAATTGGGGAAACAATTCAAAAAGAAGTAACTCCAGCTGATTTTGGTCGAGTTGCCGCAAGTACGGCTAAACAAGTAGTTACTCAAAAAATAAGAGAGGCTGAAAGAAATAGCATTATCGAAGAATTTTCAGACAAACAAGATGAATTAATGGTCGGAACTTTAGCCATGGAAGATTCTAAAAACTACTATGTTGAATTAGGAAGAACTAGAGGAATATTACCTAAAAGCGAAATGATTCCAGGAGAAGAAGTGAAAATGGGTTCTTCTATTAAAGTTTATGTAACCAAAGTGGAAGCTGGGACGAAAGGACCTTTAATTTTACTTTCACGTAAACATTATGGCTTTGTAAAAAGATTATTTGAAAGTGAAATTCCTGAACTTGCCGATGGCACTATTATGTTATACTCAGTTGCACGGGAGGCGGGAGTTAGAAGTAAAGTTGCCGTTTACTCAGAAGAAGAAAATATTGACCCTATTGGAGCTTGTATTGGCGAAAGAGGAAGTCGTATTGGCAATATTTTAAAAGAACTAAATGGGGAAAAAGTAGATTTAGTATTATATAGTAAAGATCCAGTGGAATTTATTACTAATGCTTTATCTCCTGCTAAAAATGCTATCGTTAATATAACTGATGAAAAGAAAAAAGAAGCTTTAGCTATTTTTGATGATAGTAATTTCTCTTTAGCTATTGGAAAAAAAGGAAACAATGTTAAATTGGCTAGTCGTTTAACCAAATATAAAATAAGTGTTAAAACTTTAAGTCAAATAAATGAAGAAGGAAATAAAGAATAGAGGTGATCTAATGCCTATAAAAATATTTTCTCATAAAGCTGATCCAGATGGATTAGGTTGTATTATTCTAAGTAAAATTTGTTATGATGAAGTAGATTATACTTTTTGTAAAAATTTTAGAGATTTAGATTGGCAACTCAATGATTTTATTGATAATGAGGAATATTTAAGTTATGAAAAAATTTATATTACTGATTTATGTCCAAGTGTTGATTTACTAGATAAAATTGATGATAAGGAAGATTTAGTTAATAAATTAGTAGTTATTGATCATCATATATCTAATTTAGAAAAAATAAAAGATAAAGACTATCGTTTTATAAATATTAATTTAGATAAATGTGCAACAAGTTTATTTTATGAATATTTAACTAAACATCATGATTTGTTACTTCCTAATAAAACATTAAAAGAATTTGTCTTATTAACAAATTCACATGATACCTGGAAGTGGAAAGAAGAAAACAATTTAGATGCCTATTATTTAGAAACTTTATTGCACAAACTTGGAATTGTGGGGTATATAAATCACTTTGTCGATAAATTGAATTTAATATCACATCATTTTATTTATAGTGAGGAAGAAAAAAATTGGATTAAGGAACAACTAGCAGAAGAAAAAAACTATTTAGATAATTTAATTAAAAGAGTTATTTATAAAAATATCGATAATATTAATTATGGGATTATTTATGGACTTTATGATTATCGTAATAGCTTGGCAGATAAATTAAGTGATAATAAAAGTTGCGATGTCTTAATATATATGGCTGTTGATAATGAAACCATATCATTTAGAAGTATTAATAATGTTATAGAAGTTAAAAATATGGCTAAAGAATTTAATGGATATGGTCATAAATTTGCGGCGTCATGTGATTTGAATTCCGAGAACGAAAAAAAATTAATTAAGAAATTTTTCAGTTAGGAGGACTTATGAAAGTAAAAAAAATTCCCATGCGCACTTGTGTTGTCACCAAAGAAAAGTGCGAGAAAAAAGATTTAATTCGAATTGTTAGGACTCCTGATAAACAAGTAGTTGTTGATTTAACGGGAAAACTAAATGGTAAAGGAGCCTACTTAAAAAAAGATCTTGAAGTAATAAATAAGGCTCGGCAAAGTAAGGTGCTTGATCGAGTATTAGAAGTAAGTGTTGAAGATCAGGTGTATGATGATTTAATAAATTTAATAAAATAAGAAGGAGGAAGATATATGGGTTACATGAGTGTTAAAGAATATGCGGATTCGATGAATTTAACGGTAGCAGAAGTTTTGAAAAAATGTAAAGAAATGGGCATGAAAGCGGGAAGTGCCACAGATTTTTTAGAAGAAGACGATGTTATTATTTTGGATAATGTCTTTAGTCTAATTAGTACGGAAAATGATACATCTTTAGAAGAAGAAGACGTTATTGATCAAGCTGTAGATGAAATAATGGAATTATCAAGCGTTAAAAATGCTGTTGATGATAATGTTCGTAAACAAAAATTAAAAAAGAAGAGTACTAATAGCAACAACAAAGAAGAGTTTTTAAATAAAAGAAAAGCGATGTACAAGCATAAAGCAAAATTAAAAACTAATGATGAAAATGAAGATATTATTTTATATCATGAGGGAATGACTGTGGCTGATTTAGCAAGTGCCCTTAATGTTAGTGGTGTTGAAGTAATAGGTAAATTAATGTCATCTGGTTTACTGCTTTCTTTAAACCAATCTATTGATTATGAAAATGCGGAGATTATCGCGTTAGAATATAATAAAACTTTAAAGAAAGATTCAACTCGCGATTTAGCTAACTTTGAAGAATACGAAGTTATTGATGATGAAAAAGATTTAGTAAAACGTCCCCCTGTTGTTACTATTATGGGTCATGTTGATCATGGTAAAACAACCCTTTTAGATTATATTCGTTCTTCTTCGGTAGTTGATACAGAATTTGGCGGGATTACACAACATATTGGGGCTTACCAAGTTACAAAAAATGGAGAAAAGATAACTTTTATTGATACTCCGGGTCATGCGGCTTTTACCGAAATGCGTGCTCGTGGTGCGAGTGTCACCGATATCGTTGTTATTATCGTTTCAGCTGATGATGGGGTAATGCCCCAAACTAAAGAAGCTGTCGATCATGCTACTTCGGCTAAAGTACCAATTATTGTGGCTGTTAATAAAATAGATAAACCTAATGCGAATCCTGAAAAAATTAGAACCGAAATGGCGGAAATAAATATTACACCGGAAGAATGGGGTGGAAATGTTCCATTTGTAAATATCTCGGCCAAATCAGGAGAAGGTGTAGATTTACTTTTAGAAACTATATCTACAATTGCCCAAATGAATGAACTTAAAGCTAATCCAAAAAGATACGCAATGGGTTCTGTAATTGAATCTAAAATAGATAAAAATATTGGTGGTATCGCCTCTATTCTTATTCAAAATGGAACTTTAAGAATTGGGGATCCAATTGTTGTAGGCCATTATTTTGGTAGAGTTCGTACTATGAAAAATGATTTAGGTGAACAAGTAGTTGAAGCGGGGCCATCAACGCCGGTAGAAATTACAGGTCTTTCGGGCAATCCTTCGGCGGGAGATAAATTTATGGCTTTTGAAACGGAAAGCCAAGCTAAAACTATCGCTGCTAAAAGAGAGGCGACAGCTAAAGAAAATAAAAATAAAAAAGAAGTTGTTTCTTTAGATGATTTATTTGATCATATTAATGCCGGTAATAAAGAGATAAATGTAGTTTTAAAAGCTGATGTGCGAGGCAGCGAAGAAGCAGTAAGAAATGCTTTAGAAAAAATCGATGTTGAGGGAGTAAAAGTTAATGTAATTCGTTCGGGAATTGGAACTATTACAGAAAGTGATATTGTTTTAGCTAATGCTTCCAATGCTATTGTAATTGGTTTTAATGTTTCGCCAAGTGCTATGACTAAAGAAATTGCTAAGGAATATTCCGTGGAAATCCGTTTATATACTATTATATATAAAGTAGTAGAGGAAATGGAACTAGCCATGAAAGGTATGTTAGATCCCGAATTTGAAGAAAAAATTCTAGGAACTGCCGAGGTAAGACAAATATTTAAGTTTTCCAAAGTTGGTACTATTGCTGGATCATATGTAACCGACGGAATTATTAAAAATGCTTCAAGTGCCCGTGTAATTCGCGATGGCGTTATTATTCATGATGGTAAAATATCCAGTGTCCAAAGAGGAAAAGATGCTGCAAAAGAAGTTAAAAAAGGTTTTGAGTGTGGTATTACGTTAGAAGCTTTTAATGATTTAAAAGAAAAAGATGTTATTGAATGCTATGAAATGGTGGAAATAAAAAGAGTCTAAATGAAGAGATTGTTTTAAAATCTCTTTTTTGATATACTTTTTTTAGGTGATTAACATGTCAGATATTAAGATTAAAAGAATAGCTAGTCAAATAGCAAAAGAAGTAAGTGATATATTACAAAACGAATCCCGTGATTATAATTTTAAAACTGTAACAATTACCGGTGCGGAGGTAACTAGTGATTTAAGTTTTGCAAAAGTCTATTTTACTTTAATGAACGAAGAAGATAAAAATAAGATTCAAAAAGAATTAGAGGAAGCAGCTGGTTTTATTCGTAAAGAAATAGCCCAGAGAATAGATATAAGACACACCCCAAAGATTTCTTTTTGCTTTGATAAATCTATTGAGTATGGCAATAATATTGAAAGAATTATTCAAAATCTTCATGAAGAAAAAGATGAAATATGAATCAAATAATTATTGTTAATAAAGAAAAAGGTTCGACAAGTCGCGATGTAGTCAATAAATTAAATAAAATTTTAAATACGAAAAAAATAGGGCATACGGGTACTTTAGATCCTATTGCCAGTGGGGTTTTAGTCGTTTGTGTAGATGAAGCTTTAAAACTATGTGAAATGTTAACGTCTACTACTAAAGAGTATATCGCTTCGATTAAGTTGGGCATGCAAACAGATAGTGGTGATGTAACAGGGAAAATAATCGATCAACAAACTATTCCTTTTTTAACTAAAAAGCAGATTCAAAACGTACTAGAATCTTTTATGGGGTCTAGCATTCAAGAGGTTCCCATTTATTCAGCTGTTAAAGTAAATGGCAAAAAACTCTATGAATATGCGCGGAATAACGAAAAAGTTGAACTACCTAAAAGAGAAATTTTTATTTCCCATATAGAATTATTAGAATTTTATGAAGATACTATTAAGTTTAAAGTAACAGTTTCTAAAGGGACATATATTCGAAGTTTAATAACCGATATTTGTAAAAAATTAGGAACCATTGGCACTATGAGTGATTTAATTAGAACTAAACAAGGAAACTTTGCTATCGAAAATAGTTATCTTTTAGAAGATATTGAAAAGGGAAAATATAATTATCTGAAAATAGCTGATGTCTTAGCTGATTTTCCTCACCAAGAATTAACTACATCTGAATATCAAAAAGTAAAAAATGGAGCTTTAATGCCTAATTTAGATAACAATCCTTTGACTGTTTATTTATATCAGAATCAAGTAGTGGCAATATATCAAATTTATGTCAAAGATAAGACGAAAAAGAAGCCATATCGTATTTTTAATACCAATTTAGATAAAAATTGATATAATGGTGATAGTAGAAAGGAAGTAAAATGAAGAAATTTAAGTTAGTAGTAGCATGTCTAATAGCCATTTTATTAACTGGGTGTGTTAAATTTAATGCTAATATGGACATCAAAAAAGATAAGTCAATGGATTTTTCTATTATTTATGCGGTTAATTCTTCTTTATTAGGTAATGAAGAATTACTAAGTGCTGATAATAAAAAATCATTAGAAGACCAAGGTTTTACAATTAGTGATTACAATCAAGATAATATGAAAGGATTCACTGTTAAAAGAAACATTGCTAATATTGATAAAGTAAGTAATGAGGGTGATGTCCAATATAGTTTATCAAATATCATGGATGAAAAATCAGAAAGCAAGTATATATTTAAAGTAAAAAAAGGATTACTTAAAAATACTTATACAGCAAAATTAAAATTTGATGCTGAAGATAGTGATTTAAGTAATGATGCTAATTTAGATGATACGCAGTGGGATACTCAAGCTGATACTGATAATTCTTTAGATTTAGATTCTTTTGGTTCAGATGCTGATTTTTCAAGTATGATGAGCAATATGGATTTAAGCTTTAATGTAACTTTACCTTATTCAGCATTAAGTAATAATGCCACTAGCACTAATGATGATAATAAAAAATTAACTTGGACCTTAACAGCTACTGATACCAAAACTATTGACTTTGAGTTTGAACTTTATAACTTGACTAATATTTATATTGGCTGTGGTATTATCATTTTAGTTTTAATTTTAATGATTGCCATAGTATTAAACAAAAGAAATAATAGTAATAATATGGATAATAATGTTAGTCCTGAAATAAAGCCAACAACAGAAAATAATAAAGCGGAAATTTAGCTTTATTATTTTTTTATGGTGAATTGGAAAAGTAAATACAACTAACAAAATAAAGAAATAAAATGGAAAAGTAAATACAATAAAAAATTGGTA
>CANRAC010000037.1 GCA_947628495.1 uncultured Bacilli bacterium | reverse complement strand
AACCGCCGAATACGAGAACCGTACGTTCGGTGGTGTGAGAGGGACAAAATAATTTAATTATTTTTCTCTACTCGATTCTACAAATTGTAGAAAATAATCAATCTAATTATATGTTAAAATATAATTATCAAGGAGGTAATATGAATAATTTTGGAGAAAAGCTAAAGAACTTAAGAATAAGAAACAAATTAACACAACAAAAGTTCGCTGATTTACTTTATGTTTCCGATAAAACTATTTCTAGTTGGGAATGTAATCGGACAATCCCAGATATTAATATGCTCTTTAAAATTGCCGCGATTTTCAATACTAGTATCTATAATTTGCTATATGAAGAATTTTATAATGATCAATGCTTGGAAATAGAACTTAAATTAAAAGTAGATAAAGCAACCTTTAATAAGTTAATGCAAACATTAAAACAAGAAGATTGGCCTACAAATATAGTAAAACATATTGATACATATTACTCTATTTCCTCTAAAAATAAATTAAGAGAATATGTTCGGATTCGAAATGAAAACGGGATTAGCATTTTAGGATACAAAAGAGCTAGTATGCCATCTGCACGAATTGAATATGAGACAATTATTGATAATGAGCAAATGATGGATAAAATACTAACAAATATTGGTTTAAAAAAATTAGGAAAAATACAAAAAAATCGAACTAAAATTTTATATAAAAATAAATATGAATTTGCTTTTGATGAAGTTAAAGATATCGGATTATTTATTGAAATAGAAGTTAAAAAACTAGAATATTCTAACATTGAAGAAATTCAAAAGTTAGAATATTTATTACGAGATTTAAATTTAGATTTGAATTTAATTAGTGATAAAAAATATTATGATTATTTGGAGGAAATTAATAATGTTGAAAAGTGAATTAATAAAATTGAGAAAGTTATATCAAGAACAGGTAGATAAAAATAATACTATTAATCAATTATTGCACACTAAAGAGGTTGCTTCATTTATTAAGCTCACAAACATTGATGTCAACCAATTCACAAATTTAGATATTAGTAATATTATAAAAAATATTTTAACAAATTTTTCTTTTAAACAAACTAATGGTATTTTGGTATGTACAAGTGCTTATTATATTGACGATGATATATGTTATGAAGAAACAAGTAAAAGAGTTGTTAATACGTCTATAAATAGTCCTTATGCTCAAATAAAAAATTATTTTGATATTGAAAGTGGTAAAGGTATACGTGCTTATCGTCCTATTGAATGTATAAATAATTATGGAGACAGTGATTATTATTCACCTTATGTTGCAGATATTGAAAAAGACTACATTGTTTTAAATCCTTATGATACCTCTTTAAATCAAAATGGATATAAAGAAGTGCGAGAATTTTTCTTTACAAATGCCATAGAATTTGGGCAAGCAAAAGCTAAAAAGAAGTTATTAGAAAAATATCCACGTATTTAATTTAATAATTAATTAAATTCCTCTATTTTGGAGTTTTTTTCTTTTATTTAAATAATCAATATTATGATATACTATAAAAGAAGGGAACTTGAGTATGAAAAAGATTGAGGATTTTAATAATATAGAATATAAGCGCCTAGATTATGATGATACAAAAAAAGTGGTAAATAAATTAATTAACAATTTAAAAGAAAGTAATAGCTTTTCCGAATATTTAGAAAATTTTAAACAAATTATAAATTTGCAAAATAAAATTGAACAATTAGCTGATTATGCTGATATTCGTAATATGCGCAATAGTGCTGATGAATATTATCAACAAGAAGTAGAATTTTGGCAAAATAATAAAGGCAAATTTGATTTGTTATTTAATCCCTTTTATGAGTTATGTTTAAACTCTCCTTATAACAAAGAATTAGAACCTTTTCTGCCACCTAATTTTTTCTTAAGTATTACTTATGAACTTAAAACTAAAAGTGCCAAAATAAAAGATTTGCAAAAACGTGAAAATGCGTTAAAAAGTAAATATCGTAAATTAATGAATGAAGAAATTATATATGATGGGAAAAAAACTAATTTAACAGCTTTAAGCGGATTATATACTAATGAAGATCGAGTAATAAGAAAAAAAGCTTATGATGCAGTTAATGATTTCTTTTATAAATATCAAGAAGAATTGGATGATATTTTATATGAGCTAGTTAATATTCGTAAGCAACAAGCAAAAATATTGAATTTTCAAGATTATTCAGAATACAGTTTATATTTTCTTCGTCGCTTTGGTTACAATTATGAAGACATTAAGACTTTTCGGAATTCTGTCCGTCAATATATGATTCCATTAATAAAAAAGTTAGAGAAGATTAAAAAAATCAATTTAGGTGTTGAACATTTAGAATATTTTGATGCTGAATATAATGGTTCCATACCTCAGCTAAAAACTTTTGGTCAAGAATTATTAAATGAGATTACTCAAAATTTAAACAAAATGGATAGCCAATCTTATGAATTTATTAGCAAGATATTAACTAAGAATTATATTGACTTAGAAAATCGTAACGGAAAAGTAAATTTTTCCATTACTAATTATTTGACTGAATCAGCATTACCAGTTATAACAGGAAACTATAAAAATAATTATAAGGATGTAACAACAACAGCTCATGAGTTTGGGCATGCTTTACAAAAGTATTATGCTAGTTTAGAAGATGAACATCATCTTATCTCGCCAATTCTCAAATATCCTACTTTTGAAATTGCCGAGATGTTTTCGCAAGCATTAGAACTAATATTAATGCGATATAATAATTCATTATTTTCTCAAGAGGATTACCAAAAATTCAACTATTTACAATTAGCTAGTTTAATTAGCAAAATAGTTAATTGTTGCATGGGAGACGAATTTCAAGAACGAATTTATACTGAAAAAAATATTCAAAAGATGGATTTGCGTCGGATATGGAAAGAAACTTGTCAAAAGTATGATCAATCTACTTTTAGGAATGATCATATCAATTTGATTACAGGTGGCGATTTATATAAGATAAGTCATTTTATTTATAATCCCTTTTATTATATTGATTACGCCTTAGCTTTTTTTGGAGCTTTTGCCATTGCCGAGAATTGTCAAACGGATTTAAACTTATTTAAACAGATAGGGAAAGTAGCTTCTTACTATCCTTTGCCTGATTTGATTGCTAAATATAATTTACCTAGCCCGTTTGAGGAAAAAAACATTGAAAAGATGGCTAGGACTTTGAATGAAAAAATAGATCAGTATTGTTTAAGAAAATGAAAGGTAATTAGTAATGGATGATAAAATAAAAAAATTACAAGAAATGATAAACGAAAGTCATAATATAGTGGCATTCACTGGAGCCGGAGTTTCAACGGATAGTGGAATTAAAGATTTTCGAAGTAAAGATGGATTGTATAGTAAAAAAACGAAATATCCGGCTGAATATATGCTTAGTTCCGATATGTTTTTCAAACATACCGAAGAATTTTATGAATATTATAAAGCTAATTTTAATACTTTAGATATCTTGCCTAATGTAACTCATCAATATTTACAAAAATTAGAAGAAACAGGCAAATTAAAAGCCGTAATTACCCAAAATATCGATGGATTGCATACTAAAGCGGGTAGTAAAAAAGTTTTAGAAATTCACGGTACAATTTATGATAACCATTGTTTAAAATGCAGAAAATATTATGACGGCCAATATATTTTTAATTCTCCAGGAATTCCGAAATGCGAATGTGGGGGAATTATCAAACCGGATGTTACATTATATGGAGAAATGTTACCTCCTGCCTTTATGGAAGCGGAAAGTTATATTGCTCAAGCTGATATGCTTCTAGTTTTAGGGACATCTTTGATAGTTGAGCCAGCTAGTAGTTTAATATTATCTTTTAAAGGAAAATATTTAGTTTTAATTAATAAAGATGAGACTACTTATGATAAACGTTTTGATTTAGTATTAAATATGCACTTAAAAGAAGTATTTAAAAAATTAAAATAGGAGATTATGATGAAAAAAAGATATATTATTTTAATAGGAGTTTTAGTAATATTAATCTTAGGATATATTGGCTTTAAATGCTTTTGCTTATATTATTATAATCCTAAGCAAATCAATAAAAATGATTTTGAAAAATTAAAAAGTGGCTTAGTTTTTAAAGAAGATGTTGTGATTAATACTAAAAGTGTTACTGAATATTTAGAAAAAGATAATATTAAAATACGTAATGATTTTCAAGATTTTACTTTGAAAGAAAATTGGTATGTTTTAAATAACAGTAATAAAGATAATAAAGTAGCTTTTACTATGAATGGACCTACAGAAACTTATTTAGATTATTTAAAAGCTGAAGATATAACAGTTTATAATGGTTCTTTAAAAAATACTAAAGTAAAAGATAGAATTCGATTTTTAGAAAATAATAATATTAAAAATGATATAGACTTTTTTAAATTTATGAATAAGCAAAAGTATCCAGCCTTTAATATTTTAACTTCTGTAAAGGAAATGAGAAGTGTCTATTCAACTTATCTTATGTTTAATATTATGGTTCCATCTGTTAACTATATTAATGAGATTAAAGGCGATTACATAGGTTATATTCTAAATCTAAATAATATAAAAGAAGTTAGTATTTTAAAAAATAAGAAAAGATATATTTTGACATTTTTAGGTAATGATTATTTTACTGATGATTATGTAAGAAAGTTACTTAACACGATTATAATTGAATAAAGGATGGTGGATAGCATGTATGATGTAATTATTATTGGAGCAGGACCGGCTGGTCTTACGAGTGCTTTATATTTAAGAAGAGCTAATAAAAAAGTATTAGTCTTAGAAGCAAAAAGTTATGGAGGACAAATAATTAATGCTCATGTAATCGAAAATTATCCTGGTATTCAATCAATATCAGGGTATGATTTTGCTACTAATTTGTACAATCAAGTGCAAGCTTTAGATACAGGAATTATTTTGGAAACTGTTTTAAAAATACAAGAAGATAAAACGGTTATTACCAATAAAAATAAATATCAAGCTAAAGCCATTATAATTGCTACGGGTTCAGAAAATCGCAAATTAGATATTACTAATGAACAAGAATTTGTTGGTAAAGGAGTTTCTTACTGTGCGACTTGTGATGGAAATTTTTATAAAAATAAAATAGTTGCAGTAACAGGAGGCGGAAATACAGCGGTAAGTGATGCCCTTTATTTAGCTGATATTGCTAAAAAAGTATATTTAATTCATCGTCGAGAAGAATTTCGGGCTGAAGATAAATCTTTAGAAGAGGTAAAAAATAAAAATAATATTAAATTAATCTTAAATGCAACTATTGAATCATTAAATGGCAAACAAAACCTGCAAAATATAATTATTAAAAATAAGCAAGGTCAAGAAAGACCGATAGAATTAGATGGTTTATTTATTGCCATTGGTCAGGAACCTAAAAATGAAATATTTAAAAATGTTGTTGATTTAGATGAAAAAGGATATATTATTACTTTAGATGGTGTGCATACAAAAACAAAAGGGATATATGCCGCAGGAGATACGCGGCAAAAAAATTTAAGACAGTTAACAACAGCTGTAAGTGATGGAAGTATCGCCGCCACATTAGCAATTAAAGAAATGTTGTAGGTGGTAGTTTGAAAATAGCTGATTTAAAAAAAGAATATGATAAAATGCAGGTCAAATATGGAGCTAAGGATCTAGATTCTATATATAATGGTGGTTGCGAAGAAAATCCGGATATTTGTTTTGTTTTCATGAATCCTACGGGTAGAAATATTGCCAGTGATAAATCGTGGAAAGGTAGAAAGTCGCCTTGGCTAGGAACCAAAAATATTTGGAAATTGTTTTATAAAGTTAATTTAATAAGCGAGGAAATATTTAATAAAATTCAAGCAAAAAAACCAAAAGAATGGGATTATGAATTTTGCGATTATGTTTATGAAGAAATAGCTAATAATAAGATATTTATTACTAATTTAGGCAAGTGTACGCAAATCGATGCTAGACCTTTATCAGATAATGTATTAAAAAAATATCTTGATTTACTCTTTGAAGAAATAAATATAATAAAGCCAAAAGTAATTATTACTTTCGGAAATCAAGTTAGTTCTATTATTTTAAATAAAAAGATTTCCGTATCTCAAAATAGAAAAATATGTCATAAAATAAAAATTCATAACAAAACATATAAAGTATATTCTGTTTACTACCCAGTTGGTAATGGTATATTTAATATTGATAAAGCAGTGGAAGATATAAAATGGATAATAGAAAATGAGATAAAGAAAAAACACTTAATATGTGACTAATTATGGGATATTAAAATCATGCGGAATTAATAACAAATACTAAAAAGAGCAGGAATAAAATGCAAGTAATAGCAATAATTCATAGCAATAAAAAATACGAATTTAGAATATTTAGTTGATAAAATAATTACAACTTAAAGAAAAGAGCGATTAAATGATGAAAAAAGACAATTATTGAAAGAAAAAGATTTGATTGAATTTACGAATAGGACTACATTGGAAACTATATTGGTTGAAATAGTAAAATTGCATAAATATTCAAATTTTGATGAATTATATAAACATTTTGACAAAGTATCGTTAGGATATGATAAAGAGGATATTGCAAATTCTAACGATATGGAAATATATTATCCTAAGAAAGAACAAGAAAAATATGGAGTTATTGGAATAGGGATAAGAAGGGTAGAAAAAAAGAAGTAATCCTATGGATGAAAATTATAAAATATTTAAAGAAATTGAAAGCGATAAAAATGAATGACAAATTAATTAAAATAAGTTTTTCAATACACATAAAATTGCTAATTGTCTAACTAAGGTTTAAAATGAATTTATATTAGTAATGTAGGGTGGTTAATATGATAGATATAAAATATAAAAAAATATATGATAAATTTGTGGAACACTATAAAAATATCTATGTTAATCCATGGCATGAAATCAGTGAATACCAATTAGAACAGTTGTATAATAATTTAATTGATTCTATGAATATCGATAATGAATACAATTTTAAATATTTTTTTATGGATTATATTATAAAAAGATTGAGTGGGAAAGCGGACGCACATACTATATATGATGCAGTATCTTTAATTCCTATGAATTTTAGAATATTTGCTGATGAAATATTAGTTAATTATCCCGATGATTTAAGAAATAGTAGATTGTTATCTATTAATGGAATAAGTATAAATATAATTATCAGTGAGTTGGAAGAAGTTATTACTTATGGTACTTTTGGAAAAAGAAAATATGAAATCGAAAAAGCCTTATTTAATAGATATGTATTATTTGGTCTTCCCCATTTTAGAAATACTAATGAATTAATTTTTGAACTAGAAAAAGATGACGGTCAAAAAATAATAAAAAAATTTAATAAAAGTGAAAACTATTCTGAAGAGGAATTGTTTGATTACGATAAGTATTGTTATGGAAATAATGCAACATATAGGATTATCGATAATTGTCTAATTTATAACCACAGTTCTGTTCAAGCTAGATTTAAAGAAAAAATTGAACAAGCTATTAGTAATTTAAAACAAGAAAATTTATATGATATGGATACCATTATTATTGATATTAGAGGTAATACAGGTGGTAATTCTGCTTTAAATAAAATATTAATGGACTTTGTTGAAGAACATAAAGATAAAAAATTAATATGTTTAACTGATTATAGAGTTTTTTCTGGTGGAAGATATGCATTAAGAGATTTAATTAATTTAGGAGCAACTACAATTGGTGAAGAAATAAGTACGCCAATAAACTGTTATGGTAATAGTAATTGGATTAACATAGATGGGCATTATTTTTCCGTAGCAGAATGCTATTTTCATCCGTTTTTAGAGTGGAGTGCTTATTCGAAAGAAGAATTTCAAAAAGGAGCAACTGAGGAATTGCTTTTACCATATTTATTTAAGCCTGATATTTTAATAGAAACTAAGAAAGAAGATTATCTACAAAATATGGATACAATTTTAAATTATTCAATAGATTATAGTAAAAATAAAATGAAAAATAAGTGATAAAAATGAATAATGAAAATATAACAAATATTAGTGCGATAAGAATTATGGAAATACCAACACAAATCCTTATAAATAAAGGAAATTCTTAGAAAAGGTTTTTACATTTTTGGATATTATTAATAAAAATTAAAATAGTAATTTATTCTACTAGAAGAAAATAAAAAGTTAGAATTATAAAGATGAAGGAGTAATGATTTAGATGAGTATAATTACAAGTGCCAGTGGTTCGTCATGCTGGAGAGGATTAGATTATTATAAAAGTAAAAAAATTAAAAATATAAAAAAATTAAATAATAATGAGTATACAAGTATCGTTTCAGGAAATAAAGATTATAATGTTTATCTTAATTTAGAACATCCTAGAAAGTCAACATGCAATTGTCCTTTGGCTAATGGAAAACGTATTATTTGTAAACATATTGTTGCAACTTATTTTAGTGCTGT
>CANRAC010000036.1 GCA_947628495.1 uncultured Bacilli bacterium | reverse complement strand
CCTATTACTGTTCCTATTACTAATATTAGGGCTACTATTCCTAATTTTAGTTTGGGATTATATATTCCTTTTTTCTGCGCTTTTTTTATTTCTTTTTCTATTCTTCTTTTTTCTTTTTCTTTCATGGGGGGTCTCCTATTTTATCTTATCTGTTCTAATTATACCCCCCCCCCTAGTGTTGCTGTCAACAAAAAATACTTGACTTTAAATAAAAGATTATATTACAATTTAGGTGGATACACAAAGCCTGTTAAGGCAAGTGCTTTCCTTGTTTTGGAAAGCACCGTTTGACCCCCTGTGGCATTCGGTGCTTCTTTTTTATGTGTATCAACCATTACCTGCAAATTCTTGTTGTAATCTTGATGTTATTTTTTACCTATTTTTTATAAGTAAAATGATTATTATAAAGAGAAACACAATAATTAATTGTTTGAAATTGCTTTCTCGCATAATTATCAGCCTCCTAAAATTTTATTTTCAGGAAAGCTCTTGCCTAGAGATCTTGTGCATCCAGAAGAAGAGTAGCATATTTAAATTTTAATAGCAAAAGGCAAAAAAAGAATTTTTACATTTATATTTCTGCGAAAATTCCTTTTTGTTTAAGCGATTTTTTAATTTTTGAATTAAATTTTCTGCAATTTTGCTATTTTTGGAAAATTAAAAAGAAGCTATCAGGAAATTAAGCATTTTTATTTCCAAACAGCTTCTTAAGTATTATTCTTAAATATCTTTAGTACCTATAATACTTGGAATATTTAAGGCTTGGTACACGAATAATACTTGTGTGTACCTTTTTATTATTATTATTTAATCTAAATTTATTTTACCTGTTTTTTCCAATTTTTCTTCTTCGTTATGATAATTTAAACACATGCCAATAACAAATATGTAAGCCAGAAAATATACCCACAACATCAAAACAATTAAATTAGCTAAACTACCATAAAATATATCATATCTGGCAAAGTGGGTAATGTAAAAAGAATATATAAATGTGACTATTATCCACAATACACTAGTAAATATTGCGCCATATGTTGTATGACTGCTAGGAATATTCCGATCGGGGGCCATTGTATAAATTATTTTAATAAACATAAATATGACAAACCAGGATATTGGCCCTTTTAAAAAGCGAAAAACTTGCTCTATTCTTAAAGTCACTGTCGGATCTAAATCAACATATTTAAATAACTCAACTATTTTAGTACCAAAGACTGGAACTAAAAGAATAAATACAAATAAGGTAACCATAAACATAGTCATAATAATAGCTTTTAATCTTCTTCTTAAGTAACTTGTATTGGGTGTTCCATCTATAGCATTGGAAGTAACGATTATAGAATCAGCTCCATTGGAAGCAATGATAAAACCGATTATGATAGATACAAAGAACTTCCAACCCACAGAAGTCCCACTAATCATAGGATGTAATAAATTAGCTATATCAGCTGAAAAAGCCTTAGTTAAGAAATTTAAAACAAAATCAATAGATACATGTAAATAAGAAGCAAAATAACTTATTAATGTAACAATCGGTACTACAGACAAAACAAAAAAGAAAGCGAGCTGTCCAGGTAATATGGACATCTCTGGCCTTTTTATTGTTTTTAAAAATTTTCTAAAAAAAGATTTAAATCTTTTCTGTATCGTCGTTTTCATCTTTTTCATTCTTTTTTTCCTTTACCGCTAAAGTAGCTTCATTAATAGCATCTTCTAGTAATTTTATATCATCATTTATAGTACTATAAGCCATTACTACTCCATAATCGTAAGGCAATTTTTTAAATTCTTTATTCAACTTGCGCATGAAGGAAGCAATTTGTTTTTCGGAATGACCAACGAAATAAACCATAAACTCCGTACCATCTGTCCTAATAATATCGGTATTATCAAGTTGCAATTTTATTAAAATATTAGCAGCAGCTTGAATTTGTTTATCTCCTTGTTCATAACCATATGTATCGTTAATATATTGAACTTTATTTAAATCAATAATTAAAGTTGTTTGCGGATAGATGGTATTCTTATTCCAAGCTTCAATGTTTTCATTCAAATAATTCCGATTTTTTAAAGAAGTTAATTGATCAATAAAACGCATTTTATCTTCTTTTTTAATTCTTTTAGCAATCTTAATCTTTCGCGTAGATTTATAGACAATAAACCCAATAATTACTCCCGCAAAAATAATATATAAAATATAAGTTGCTATTCTTCCTAAAATTGTTCCATTTTGCACGATTATTTTATTATTATAAATTCCTTCATTAGTAGTAGTTTTAGGATCTAAAATATTAATATAATTATAGAACAATTTATTAAATGTATCAGAGGCATTACTACTAAAATTATAAGTGACATTAAGATTTCCAGAATATCTAAAAGTATGATTTTTTAAAACATCATTTTTATAATATTTATAATTATTAGCATCTAAAATTATAATATTATCTTTTGCAACTTTTTTTAATTGTTTGTTATCTTTATACGTTTTAACATTCAAATAATCTAAAGTTTTTAAATAGTTTTCTAAAACACTTTCTTCTAATACATATACATCTTTATTTTCAAGTGATCTTAAATTACTTACAACAGTATTTTCATATTCTGGTATTGCTATAACAAAAGATAAATTCATTAAAGTTTTAATATCATTAAAATCACTATTAATATTAAAGAAATTAAAATATAAATCGATATCTTTTTTATTTATAGCTCTTACTAAATTATTTTTATTCTTATATCTTGTATATTTTATATCAGTATTACTAAAGTTTTTAAAGCTATCTAAATAGATATTAATAATTCCGCCATATTTTGAACCTGATAAAGTTTCATAAGGTCGATTTTCAATAAATCCATAATTATATGTCTTATTATGTAATTTATCCTTTTGTTCATCAGTTATATCTAATTTATCACAAAAGAAATCATATAATTCTTTATCGTAGGCATTTTGGAAATTTTCATCTTCCCAAGAATTATAATATTTTTTAATTATAGAGCTAAAGGTATCTTTAGGATCTTTTTCATATAAAGTATAATAGATTGGAATATCAGAAAGATGAAGATTAATATAATTTTCATCTTCTAAAATAGTATCTAAATATTCTGTAAGAGGAACTAAAATATAATTGATATTTTGTTGCTCATTAAATTCGTTAAGTAATTGCTCTTTATCTTTATATTGAGTAAAAGAAAGATTACTTATGTTCTCTGAATAATTACTGATTAATTGTAACTGACTGCTTAAAATTCCTACTTTACGATTTTGCAAATCATAAATGTTATTTATGGCAACGTCTTTTTTACCAATTAAAACAAAATGATCTTGGTATAAAACTAAATCATTAGCACTTTTTTTAGTCGTAAGACGAAAATAAACGGCTTCCGTTGATTTATTGGCAGAATATGGTGTAAGATTTATACTAAGATTATACTCATTAGCAAAATCAGTCATGAAGTCATAAAAAACTCCAATACCATCATTACCAAAAACATTTGCATTATTTTTTACGCCAATATTTTGAACTTGATTACTATTATTATTTATCCATTGTTTTTCAAAAACATTAAGACGATTTTCGTCTTTCATTAAATTAATTATTACTAAAGCAGCGACGATAACAATAACTAAAACAACGGAAAAACCTATTATTTTCTTTTTGTTTTTTTTCATGATTATTCCTCACTATTCTCCATTGTTATTATTGTTCCAAACAATATTGGTACCATTGACATTTTTAGCACCCATAATTGTAAATCCTTCGGCATTTTCGGAAGCTTCTGATTTTAAGATAAATTCAATATCATAATATCCCATTTGTGCTTCGCTAAATTTCTCGAGAATTGCTACAGCTTTACTTTGGGCATCAACTAAGACTGTACCTGGATTAAAGTCAATTGTAATATAGATAGTACGAACGCTTACATGAAAATCTACTTTTTTAATTGCCTCATCACTTTCTAAACTTGAGACAATTTCTTTTTCACTACTTTCACTTATCTTATATTTTTTCGCGTCTTTTAATCGATCTCCATAAGGACTAGAACTATTTCCAAAGAAAAAATATTTTAACATTACCCCTATAATTAATACAAGACATACTGCTACAATAAGCATTAAAATAGAAAACACTCTATTTTCTTTATAAAATTGCTTCATTAAAATAACCTCTTTTTCTGAACATTATTATACTATATCTTATTTTATTTAGCAATTTACAATTACCTAGCATTTATTTACATAATAAAAAACTAAAAAAATTAGTTTCTTATTCATTTTTAATTAGTTTTTATGACGAAAGGACCTTCTCCTACTCCAACTGCAGATCCATCACCACTTGTTATTTGTACATTAGCTTTTAGATTGATAACTGGACGCACGCCGAATGTATCACCGACAAAGCTGCTGCTCAAGTAACAATAATACGGGTTACCGCTAAAGCCGTAAGCATTACTAGCATTAGAATTGTAAGGCGACGAGCTCCAGAAGTATCTATAAGAATAAGGTGTGTAATATAGATAATTGGAGGTTGTTACTCCAGCGCCAAGTGGCATATATCCCGCTAGCACTATTTCATCTGCACTTAATAGTCCTATCTTTAATTTATATACTCCTCCATAATTACGATATCCATTACTATCTACAGTATCTGATGTTGATGTTCCATCTTTTGCTTTCGGGTCTGGGCACGTTAGTTGAGGGTTAGCTGAATTACTTGTCCCACGTAGTCTTTGGTATGCTCCGTAATATATCCAACCTGTTTCACTTCCACTTCCATATGACGTATCATTACAATAGATTCCTAATTCTATTTGTGAATCGTATCCAGATAAGTTTTCTTGATACCAGTCTTCTAGTGTGCTTTTTATTGGACTACTAGTCCCAATGTTATTTGAACTATATTCTCCATTACTGAAGTCACTTATACATGGGTTGGAGTTGGTACACGGGTGGCTATTTCCATAGGTATAACCTGCGTATTTTCTGGCATTATATGCGCTATTAAATTTACTTGTCCCTATATCACTATCTAATACTAATCTTATACTTCCATCTCCATTGATTCGCACTATTCGCCACATTAAATCCTTTTTTTCATTATTACTATCAAATGTTGTTCCTGTTCCAAACTTCACGTAATTATTATCTACTTTTCCTCGGAAGTAATAACTTGTTCCTCCTGGAGTATCTGGATTTAAAGTTGTACTACTACCATAATCTGCCATTTTGTATAAGCCACTACATTCATCACCATCACTTAATGGGCAGCCTTTCGCAACATCTGCAGAACTTAGGGTTCCTTTAACTATGTATTCATGATCAAATATCTTAATTGTTTCTTCAAACTCTACTGTACAGGTGGCATTTTGACTTGTTTTGGGTATTACAGATAAAGTTTTATTTGTATCGTTATATGTTGCACTATCTGTAGTTGTTACATTTCTTCTTTCACCACCATCTTCTGTACATTTAACACTCTTATATTTATATCCATCATTTGGTGTTACTGTAAATGTCATTTTTTCTCCATAGTCTACTGTTTGTGATGAATTACTTACAGTTCCATTATTTGCTTTTACATTTATCGTTATCTTCTTACTTACTTTGGCATTTATTATTAATACTGTTGTTGATTGTTCTTCAAAGTATGCATATGATACTCCTATTACTGTTCCTATTACTAATATTAATCCTACTATTCCTAATCTTAGTTTCGGATTATATATTCCTTTCTTTTGGGCTTTTTTTATTTCTTTTTCTAATTTTCTTTTTTCTTTTTCTTTCATGGGGGTCTCCTATTTTTATCTTTTCTGTTTTAATTATACCCCCCCCCCTAGTGTCAATGTCAACAAAAAAAGAAGAAAAAAAATCTTCTATTTGGTTGTTTAATCAGTAACATTAATTCTACTCTATTTCATTTAATTCTATTAAGATATCTTTAATTTTTTCTTCATTCCATATTTCAATATTTAACTCTTGGGCTTTCGTATACTTACTTCCTGGATCTTCTCCAGCGATAACTACATCAGTTTTAGCACTAACAGAACCTGATACCATACCATTATATTTTTCTATTATTCTTTTAAGGTCATCCCTTTTTATAAATGATAAAGTCCCGGTTAAAACAAATTTCTTATTACTAAATATTTCGTGTTCAATTACTTTTTCGCCTAAATACTCTGTATTAACTCCTAAATCTTGCAATTCTCTTATAACCATTCTATTGGCCGGTTCATCAAAGAAATTGCAAATATTTTGTGCTAAAATTTCTCCAATATCGGGAATTAGTTTTAATTCTTCAACGTTAGCATTTTTTAAATTGTCAATATCTTCATATTTTTTGGCGATTAATTTCGCATTTTTTTCGCCTATTCCGGGAATACCTAAAGCAAATAGCAATCGTTCTAAAGAATTATGTTTACTATTTTCAATAGATATAAGTAAATTTTCAACACTCTTAGTGCCAAAACCCTCTAATTCGATAAGTTCTTGCTTACGATTTTTTAATAGATAAATATCCGGAAAATTTTTAATAATACCCATGTTGTAAAAATCTTCCATGATCCTATCTCCTAAGCCATCAATATTCATAGCATTACGGGAAACAAAATGAATTAACCCTTCCACATTACGAGCAGGACATGATTTATTAGGACAAAAATAATCTATTTCACTAGTTGATTTTACTAAAGGGGTATGACATATAGGACAATTTTCAATCATATTTAAGATTTTTTCTGAACCATTTCGACGATTTAAAACTGGCCCAACTACTTCTGGGATGACGTCCCCCGCTTTATGTAAATAGACATAATCACCTATTTTTAAATCCTTAGCTCTAATATAATCCATATTATGTAATGTTGCTCTTTTAACCGTACTTCCTGCTACTTTAATAGGATCTAAGACAGCATTAGGTGTTATTTGTCCCGTTCTGCCTACGGTAAAAATTATATCCGTTAATTTAGTTATAACTTCTTCAGCCGGAAATTTATAAGCCGTAGCCCATCGAGGATATTTAGCCGTTGAACCAAGTTCTCTTTGCATACCAATATCATTAACTTTAATTACTATTCCATCTATTTCATATGGTAAAGAACTACGTTTTTGAGTCCACTCCTCAATATAATCAAGGATGCCGGATGGGGAAGAAACTAAGGCTAAATTAGGATTGATTGGTAATCCCAATTTTTTGATATATTGCATAGTTTCATAATGCGTAGCCAGAGGCGTATTGGGAATATGATATAAATAAATATCTAAATCTCTTTCCTTGGCAATTTTGCTATCTAGTTGTCTAATACTACCAGCCGCAGCATTACGAGGATTTTGAAATAAAGGTAACCCTTCTCTTTCTCTTTTGGCATTACATTCATTAAAACTCTTTTTACTCATGAAAATTTCCCCACGGATTTCTAAATCAATCGGTTCCTTTAATTTTAAAGGCAGAGTTTTAATCATTAAAACATTATGAGTTATATCTTCACCGATAACTCCATCTCCTCTCGTTGCTGCTCGTTTAAAAATCCCTTTTTCATAATTTAAAGATACGGCAAGACCATCCATTTTTAATTCACAAACATACTGACAATTGGGAAACTCTTTGGTAATTTTATTAGAAAAGTCCCGAATTTCATTTTCATTAAAAACATTTGACAGACTAAACATTGGTGTGTCATGCGTTACTTTTTGAAATTCCGAAATAACTTTCGTAGCTACTTTTTGTGTTGGCGAGTCAGGTAGAATAAATTCGGGATGTTCTTCTTCTAATTTTATCAGTTCATTTAATAAACTATCATATTCATTATCTGATAAAAAAGGATCATCATTCATATAATATTCTACATTAGCTCTATTTAATATTTCAACTAATTCTTTAATTCTTTCTTGCATACGTATTCCCCTTACTTGTTTATATTTTCTTTAAGCTTTTATGATTTTTCATTAACTTTTTAATACCAAAGTTTTTAGCAAAGGCAATAGTTAAAAGCTTATCTCCTACATCTATTACTACCCCTTTACCATAGATTGTATGCATAATAACGTCGCCACTTTTATATTCCACATCTTCTGTTTCATAAAATTCATTTTTATCGATTTTTTCTTGAAAAGAAAGCATAGGATTTTCTTCATCTATTAAATTTTTATCAATTTCTTTAATAAATCTACTAGGCATGTTCATGTTATCTTTTCCATAGAGCATTCTTCTTTTGGCATTAGAAATAAATAATCTTTGTTTAGCTCTGGTGATACCTACATAACATAATCGGCGTTCTTCTTCTAGGCCATCAGCTTCGAATAAGGAATTAGCATGGGGGAATATATTTTCTTCCATTCCTACTAAAAATACTACTTCAAATTCTAAGCCTTTAGCACTATGAATAGTCATTAAAGTTACTTCATCATTAGATTCTTGATGTTCGGATATATCAGCAATTAAACTAATTTCTTCTAAGAAGTCTCCTAGATTAACGCTACCCGTTCGCTCTTCAAAAGAGGCTGTAATACTTTTAAATTCCATCAAGTTTTCTAAGCGTAATTCTGCTTCTAGGTTGGCAGTAGCTTCTAATTCTTGTTGCATACCACTTTGCGTTAAAATTAAATCAATTAATTCGGTTAAAGACAGATTTTCACTTTCTTTAGTTAAATCCAAAATCAAATTTTTAAAAGCTAGTTCTGTACCTTTAGAAATTGCCTCAAACATTGAAACATTTTGAGCATTGGCAGTACTATCTAAATCGGCAATTGTTTTAGCCCCAATACCTCGTTTAGGAACATTAATTACTCTTCTTAAACTTACCTCATCATCATGATTTAAAATCAGACGCAAATAAGATATTAAATCTTTAATTTCCTTGCGCGCGTAGAAATAATAACTACCTACTACTTTATAAGGAATATTAAAAGCTAAAAACTGTTCTTCCACAACACGAGCTTGCCCATTAGTTCGATATAAAATCCCAATATCACGATAATGAAAGTCCTCACTTAATAATTCATTAATATAATCTATAACTTGTTTAATTTCATGCTTTTCATCATAAGCTCGGGTGTATTTTATATTTAAACCTTTTCCTAATTTACTAAAAAGTTCAAATTCTTTTCGTTCTTTATTATTTTTAATGACCGAATTTGCCGCATCTAATATCGTAGTAGTACTTCGATAATTTTGATTTAAAGTTATAACTTGCGCATTCTTATAATCTTTTTCAAAATTTAAAATATTCTTATAATTAGAGCCCCGAAAAGCATAAATTGCTTGATTAGAATCCCCAACAACAAAAATATTTTGATGTTTACTTACTAATAATTTACTTAA
>CANRAC010000035.1 GCA_947628495.1 uncultured Bacilli bacterium | reverse complement strand
TTTTTTATTTGTCTCATTATTAACATAATTTTGACACATAATAACACGCATTTTATTTGTCTTAATCTTTAGTTAATATATAATTAAATTAGGTGATTCCATGATACCAATTTATATTTTAATGAGTATTATATTTATTCTTCTTTTATATATAATTATAACTGCAAATAGTTTGTTTAAATTAAATAATAAAGTAAATGAAGCCTTTTCAATTATGGACGTCTATTTAAAAAAACGTTGGGATTTAATTCCCAATATCGTATCTTTAGTAAAAGAATATAGTAAACTAGAAAATAATACTTTAGAGAATATCGTCAAACTAAGAAATAATTTATATGATAATTTAAATTTAAATAAGAAAATTACAACTAATGAGCAATTAAGTACTAATATAGAAAGCTTAATTATAAAAATGGAAAGTTATCCTAATTTAAAAGCTAATGAAAGTTACCTAGATTTAAGTGAAAAACTTAGCCAAGTAGAAGAAGATATTGCCAATGCTCGCAAATATTATAATGCTACGGTTCGAATGTTGAATAATAAAGTAGAAATGTTTCCTAGTAGTATTGTAGCCAAAATATTAAATATACAAACAAAATTAATGTTTCAAGCTAAAGAAACCGAAAAAGAAAATATTACAATAAATTTAGGTGGTAATCATGATTAAAAAAATATTTTATCTAGTGATATTTGTATCTTTAATTATAATAGATCCTGTCAAAGCTGATGAATATTACAATGCTATTAATACTAATAATCCTAGTGAAATAGAAGAATATAAAAATTACGATTATGTTATCGATAAGTATAATATAGAAATTAATGTCAATGAAAATAACACTTTAAATATAACTGAAAATATCTTAGCAGTTTTTACAGTGCCCAAACATGGCATAATTCGTAATATTCCTTTGGAAAATAATGTTAAAAGAACTGATGGAACTACAACCACAAATAGAACTCAGGTATCAAATGTAACAGTTAATGATAATTTTAATGAAACAAAAGAAGATGATATGTACGTCTTAAAAATTGGTAATGCTAATCAAACTATAACTGGTAATAAAGAATATGTTATTAAATACACCTATAATTTAGGACCAGATCCTTTAAAAAATTTAGATGAATTTTATTTTAATATTATTGGTGATTCTTGGGATACAGCTATAGGTAATGTAACATTTAAAATAACAATGCCCAAAACGTTTGATGCATCGAAATTAGGATTTTCTTCAGGATATTATGGTTCAACTAATAATGAATATATAGAATATAAAGTACAAGGTAATATTATTACTGGTAAATATAAAGGCATTTTAAGACCAAATCAAGCTTTAACTATTCGCTTAGAACTAAATGAAGGATATTTTGTCAATGCGCATTTAAATATAAGCCCCTTTACCTTTTTAATGTATCTAATTCCTGCGATATGTTTAGCATTAGTTATTTTCCTATGGCATAAACATGGTAAAGACGAAATGATTATAGAGACCGTTGAATTTTATCCGCCTGATGATTTAAACAGTTTAGAAATAGCCTGCTTATATAAAGGCCATGTTAATGCTGATGATGTTGTATCATTGCTTATATATTTAGCAGCTAAAGGTTATCTTAAAATTGAAGAAAATAATATAGATTTAGATAGTAAAAAAATAAAATTATCAGATGAAAAAATGCAAAATGCCCAAAATAAAATCAAAGAACTAGAAACTCAAATTGCTTTAGAGAAAAAAGAAAATCCTAATTCTGCTAAATTAAAAATTCTCCGTAATTCTCTAGAAATTTATAAAAACATTGATAAACCGATTTCAGAGGAATTAACTAATGAAGAAAAAAATCTACTAAAAGATAAAATTAATGATATTAATGATATTAATAATATAACTTTTATAAAATTAAAAGATTATGATGGTCAAAATATTTATGAAGAAATTTTTTTTAATGGCATCTTTGAAAACGGGTGTAAAACGCGTAAACTGAAAGCTCTTAAGTCATCTTTTTATCGAAAGATAGGAAAAATTATTTCCATGGTTCAAAAAAAATATCAAAATAAAGCATTTGAAAAAAATAAACCTCAAAATACTATTATTATTATTTTAGCAATTATAGCAAGCGTTATTTCAATCCTATTTATACCTATATATTATAATATGGGATTTTATGGTTTATTTGCAGTAAGCGTTATTTTAGCTTTTTTAACTCCGTTTTTCATTGTTGGCTTTATTAAACACATTCCCCTTGTTTTTAAAATTTTTTGGTTTGCTATAATTGGGTATGCTACCTATACCATAATGTCCTTACTTTTAAAAAATAGTGGTATATTATCAGAGCCTGTCTATGTTGGTGGTCTATTAGCAGGAATCGCCTGTATTATAATTATGATTGTCTGTTTACTAAATATGCCGAAAAGAAGTAATTATGGTAATCAAATGAAAGGAAGAATAAAAGGATTTAGAAATTTCTTGGAAACTGTTGAGAAAGATAAATTGGAACAAATGGTTGAAAAAAATCCTACTTATTTTTACGATATTTTACCTTTTACATATGTTTTAGGTATATCTGATATCTGGATAAACAAGTTTGAAACAATTGGTTTACCAGATGTTACTTGGTATAACGCATCATCAAATATCAATGATTTCATGAGTCATCAAATACATAATATTAGTTCCACATTAAGTTATAATCCAACATCTTATAGTAGTGACGGATTTTCTAGTAGTTCTTCCAGTAGTTCTGGCGGAGGAAGCTCTGGAGGAGGTTCCGGTGGTGGTGGCGGAAGCTCTTGGTAAAATTACAAAATAATTTTAAAAATTACTGCGTTGAAAAACAGTAATTTTTTTAACCTAAATATTCTAAAATAATACTAATATAAGGTGATAAGACATAAGAATGAGAAAGTGTAGTTTCAATTTTCGGAGTATCAAGTAATATTTCTCTTTTAGTCAGATTTACAAGCTCACAAGCTTCGTTATTATAATCAGCCACAGCCATTAGTCCTTGCCCTACCAAAGTTCTAGGTTCTTGATCGGGAATATAAGTACAAGCACCAGCATAAATAATATCTTCATTTAACTTTTTAAAGCCAACAGCAACAATATCTTGAAACTGATTAAAAGATGCATCATTAGCAAATGTAACTTTGGCATTCACTACAAAAGTTACTTTATAAATGCCATTTTTATGAAAATGAATAGTATTATCTTGCTGATTTAAAGAAAATAGACCCCCATTATCATACTCTAATCGATCAATTGGTAACCTGGTATTAGATTCGACTGGATAGCCTTGCGTGTAATAATTATTATTGTAAGTAATAAAATATGCGGCATTTATTTGCTCAGGTCCAGCGGGACCGGTTGGACCTTCAGGGCCGGGAATACCCGGAATTCCTTGGGGACCTTGGGGTCCTTCTTTACCTTCTGGTCCTCTTATTTTACCGACATTTTTCCAATCATTAACTTCATCTGACCAAACATAAAGATCATCCCCTACTAAATAGGACTGGCCAGATTGTCCTTCTGGATGGGCTCTTTTTAAATCATCATAAGAATTATAAGAACCTAATATGGTGACACTTGTGCCATCAGCACCAGCCTCCCCTTTTTCCCCTTGGGGCCCTTGGGGACCAGGAGCACCATCTTTTCCATCGTGACCTTTAGGTAAAACAAAGCTTAATATGTGATTTAAACCGTTTTTGCTATCAACTATCTCGACGTCCTCATCATCAGCAGCTACTGTAACTGCTCCCACACTAAGGGTTTCAGCTTCTCCCATTGGTCCTTCTAATCCCATTGGTCCAGCGGGACCGGTTGGACCAGTTGGACCTATTGGACCTGGTATTCCTTGAGGACCAACGTCACCCTTTTCGCCTTTTTCTCCTTGGGGACCTTGCGGTCCAGTGGGACCAACAAAATTTTTATTGGCGCAACTAGAATCACAATCTTGTGAAGAGTTCAAAAGGCTTTCAATACCATAAGCATTTAAATCGTAATTAGGGCTTTTATTTTCAGCATTCATAAATTTCCCCTCTTTTTCCTTTATATAATAATTTATGTAAAGGCTGCTATTTGGTGATTAATACATCAAAGTTATTCTTCTTGAGGATATTTTAATAAAACCTTCTTCTTTCATATATTTTAATTCTCTAGACATGGCACACCTATCAACCGCCAGGTAATCAGCAAGTTCCGTAAATGAAAATGGCAAATATAAAGTACGGGTTCCCATTTTTTTAGCCAGCATTCTAAAGTATTCCAAAAGTTTATTACGAATTGTTTTTTTAGTTAAGATTTCAATTCTTTGATTACGTTCTTCAATTTTATCAGTTAAAATTTTTAAGAGGTTTTTCATAAATTCATTATAATATTCATATTTACTATAATCATTTTGATATAAACGGTTGTAATCAATTAAGATAATTTTAGTTTCTTCCTTGGCTATAACTTCATATTCGGTACTATTTAGATTAGTAATTATAGAACCAAAAACAGCATTTTCTTCTAAATCCTCCACAATAGTGCGATTACCACTGTAGTCATTTTTGACAATTTGCAATTTTCCCGTTCTCACCAAGCCTAAAAATGAATCACTAGAAATAATTGTAAATAAATTGACATTTTTGGGTAGTGTCAAGTACTCTGATTCTAATAATTTTAAAATTTTCCCTTGATTTCTCGCATTTATATTTTCAAATAAATAATTCATATTTACACCTCTTAAAAAAATTTTAACATTTTTTCAATAATGTTGCAATTGCAACATTAAGTTTAAAAATAATAATGCTATACTTAACTTAGAAAGTAGAGGTAGTAGTTATGAAAATAATCAAAAGAGATGGTCACATAGTTGACTATTCACCTGAAAAAATAGAAAATGCGATAATGAAAGCAAATCAAGAAGTTGAGGAAGAAAATCAAGCTTCTAGTACCCAAATAAAAAATATTATTAAATATATAGAAGGCTTAGGTAAAAAAAGAATTTTAGTTGAAGATATTCAAGATATTATTGAAAGAAAATTAATGTCAATTGGCAAATATGACCTAGCCAAAAAATATATTACTTATCGATATACAAGAGAATTAGTTCGTAAAGCTAATACAACAGATTTAGCTATTAAAGAATTAATTGATGGCGAAAGTGAATATTGGAATACGGAAAATTCTAACAAAAATGCTAAAGTTGTTACGACTCAAAGAGATTATCTTGCTGGTATAACTAGTACAGATATCACAAGAAGATTCTTACTTCCTAGCGATGTAGTTAGAGCTCATGATGAAGGAATTATTCATTTCCATGATGCTGATTATTTTGCTCAAAATGCTTTACATAATTGTGATTTAATCGATTTAGAAGATATGTTACAAAATGGTACTAATATTAATGGCGTTATGATTGAAAGACCTCATCGTTTCTGGACAGCTGTTACTATTGCTACCCAACTTATAACTTCTGTAAATTCTTCTCAATATGGTGGTTGTACTATTACTTTAACCCATCTTGCTCCTTTTGTTAGAGAAAGTTACAACCGTTATTTACAAAAATATAAAGAGCGTAAGTTTAGCAAAGCTGATTGTGAAAAATACGCCAAAGAAGATTTAGCCAAAGAAATTACCGATGGCGTTCAAACTTTCCAATATCAAATAAATTCGATGACGACAACTAATGGTCAAGCTCCTTTCTTAAGTGTTTGTATGTATTTAGGTGAAACAGATGAATACAAAGAAGAACTAGCTATGATTATTGAAGAAGTTTTAAAACAACGTATTTTAGGAATGAAAAATGAAAAAGGCGTTTATGTTACACCAGCTTTCCCAAAACTTCTTTATGTTTTGGAAGAAGATAACATTCACAAAGACAGCAAATATTATTATTTAACCGAACTTGCTGCCAAATGTACTGCCAAACGTATGGTTCCAGATTATATCTCTGAAAAAATAATGAAACAACTTAAGATTGATAAAAATGGTAATGGCCAATGTTATCCTTGTATGGGATGTCGTTCTTTCTTAACTCCTTATGTTGATGAAAATGGCAAACCTAAATATTATGGACGCTTTAATCAAGGAGTTGTTACTATTAATTTAGTAGATGCCGCTTTATCTAGCGATAAAGATATGGATAAATTCTGGGAAATCTTAGACGAAAGATTAGAATTATGCCATAGAGCCTTACAAATTAGGCATAAAAGATTAAGCAATGTAACTAGTGATGTTGCGCCTATTTTATGGCAACATGGAGCTCTTGCTCGTCTTAAAAAAGGCGAAAGTATCCACGAATTATTACATCATGGTTACTCAACTATTTCTTTAGGATACGCAGGTCTTTATGAGTGTGTTAAATATATGACTGGTCATTCTCATACAGATAATGGCGAAGGCAAAGAATTTGGCTTAGCAGTTATGCAAAGATTAAATGATAAATGTAAAGAATGGAAAGAAGCCGAAGATATAGATTATAGTGTTTATGGTACACCAATCGAATCTACTACTTACAAATTTGCTAAATGCCTTAAAGAACGTTTTGGCGTAATAAAAGGCATTACGGATCGTGATTATATTACTAATTCATATCATGTTCCCGTTTTTGAAGAAATTGATGCTTTTAGTAAATTAAAATTAGAAAGTGAATTCCAAAAGCTTTCTCCAGGAGGAGCAATATCTTATGTAGAAACACCAAATCTGGAAAATAATTTGGATGCTGTCTTAGAAATTATTGAGTTTATTTATAATAACATTATGTATGCCGAATTAAATACAAAGTCTGACTACTGCCATGAATGTGGTTATACAGGGGAAATCTTAATTGATGATAATTTAGAATGGTATTGTCCTAACTGTGGAAATCGTGATCATGACAAAATGAATGTTGCTCGTCGTACTTGTGGTTATATTGGAGCTAACTTCTGGAATAAAGGTCGTACGCAAGAAATAAAAGAACGCGTTATTCATGTCGATAATAAAGATGACGATGAGGAATAATTATGCGTTATAATAAAATCCGCAAAATGGATATCTCTAACGGACCTGGCGTTAGAGTATCTATTTTTATGCAAGGATGTGCCTTTAAATGTAAAAATTGTTTTAATCCGGAAACTCATGATTTCAATGGGGGTAAAGAATTTACCCAAGAAAAAATCAATCGCGTTTTAGAATTATGTGAAAAAGATTATATTGAGGGGTTATCTATTTTAGGGGGTGAACCACTTCATCCTAATAATATTGAGGGAACTACTAAACTAGCTAAAGCTTTTAAGGAAAAATTCCCTCATAAAACTTTATGGATATGGAGTGGATTCCTTTTTGATAAAGATTTAAAAGGAAAAGAAGTATTAAATTATGTCGATGTTTTAGTCGATGGTCAATATGTTGATAAACTTCATAATCCCACTTTAAAATATTGTGGTTCTGAAAATCAAAGAGTTATTGATGTTCAAAAATCACTAAAAGAAAAGAAAATTGTGTTATATGAATAGGAGTAATTAATGAGAACAAGAGGTTTTGAAATAGCAAAAGGATGGGAAGATAAGGACATTCATCTTCCTAAAAGAAGTACGGCTCATGCCGCCGGATATGATGTAGAAGCAGCAGAGGATATGATCATTCCCATGTATAAGCCAGGTATTAAGCCTTCCTTAATTCCCACAGGTTTAAAAGCCTACTGTGGTAATGATGAATGGTATATGCTAGCTAATCGTAGTAGTGGACCTAAAAAAGGCTTCGTAATGGCTAATAGTATTGGGATTGTAGATGCCGATTATTATGGTAATGAAAATAATGATGGACATTTCTATTTTCAATATTTTAATTTTACCGATCATGACATTGAAGTAAAAAAAGGCGATGTCATCGGTCAAGTTATTTTTCAAAAGTTTTTAACTGTTGATGAAGATGAAGCTGGAGGTATCCGTAAAGGTGGCTTTGGTTCGACAGATAAATAAAAAAATTGCAATTTACTTGCAGTTTTTATTTGTTAAAAATCATCATTTAAAAGAAAATCAATAACGTTTAAATGAGTAATGCCATCTTGCGATTTATCCTCTTTATCTAAGCTTATAACATATTTAGCATAATTATCTTGAATATTAGCAAAAGCTCCAAATTCTCTATCTAAAGTAGTTTCATTCTCTAAATATAAAGATACTTGAATATATTTTACTTCTTTATTTTTTAAAGCAATAAAATCAATTTCCCCCTTTTTAGTTTTACCAATATACACTTTATAACCTTTAACAATTAAATCATTATATATTAGATTTTCTAAACAAATCGAATAATTAGTTTTCGCATTATTATTTTTAATCTTTTTAATTCCTAAGTCAGAAACATAATATTTATTTAAAGTCTTTAAGACCGCCTTACCTTCAATATCATAACGATATACCTTATTAACGATAAAAACTGAACATAAAGCTTCTAAATAATTATATAAAGTCTGACTAGATAAATTAGTATTTTCTTTTTTTAAATATTCTAAAACATTTTTAGAAGAAAACTCCCGCCCTTCTGTATCTAATAAATATTCAACTATCTTATTAAAAGTAGTAACATCTTTGATTTTTAATCTTTCTACTACATCTTTTAAAATTATCGAATTATACACATCAGATATATAATTTAATTTATTATTATCCTCAGTAAATGAAAATCTTTGTGGTAAGCCTCCCCATTCTAACATATCATATAAAAATGTTTCATAGTCCTTACGTTTAACTTTCATTAACTGTATTGCTTCTTTATAAGTCAGAGGATTAATTTTAAAACTTACATAACGACCTGTTAAATCAGTAGATAACTCACTAAATGTTAATCTACTGTTAGAGCCGGTAATAAAAATACTATAATTATTGGTAATTCTTAAGGAATTTATAGCTTTTTCAAAGTTTTCCACCTTTTGAATTTCATCTAAGAATAAATAACAAATTTTATTTTTGGGACTTCTTCCTTTAACATAATTATATAAATCAATATCTTTAGCAATGAAATTATACTCTAAAGATTCAAAGTTAATATAAATTATTTGTTCTTCCTTTATTTTATTTTCTTTTAATTCATCCATAATTTGAGTAAGGATAATAGATTTACCACTACGACGTAACCCATATAAAATCTTAATAAGGGAAACCTCTTTATAAAAAGGTCTAATTTTTTGTAAATATAACTCCCTTTTTAACATAATAATCACCATTTAAATTATATCGAAAATATTTTTAATTGTAAAGTTATTTTGATACATCAAAATAACTTTTAAAAACAGAGAATTATTTTGATGTATCAAAATAATTTTTTAGATAGATTTTATAAGACTTCTTTGTTAAGATAAAAATAGGAAGTGATAGTTATGCTTAATAAAATTAAAAATAAAGATTATTTATTTAGAGATTTTCCTCAAAAATTAGAAATAACTGAGAATACACGTGAAAAAGCT
>CANRAC010000034.1 GCA_947628495.1 uncultured Bacilli bacterium | reverse complement strand
AATATTAATCCCAAATTTTCGTTAAGATATGTGGCTAAAAAAATCTATGTAAAATTACCTATTAAGGGACTGGAAAAACACTTTATTTATTATTTAATCAATCTACTAGAATACATTCGCAATGAAGTTAATATGTAAGTTTGTTAGTTGTATTAAAAGATAATTTTGCTTATAACATAGTCATAATTAGGGAGGAATTAAAATGTTGGATAAATATAGTTTAAATAGAGAAGAAAATATTTTCTTGGCTAAAAAAGAATTAGTGACAATCATTTATAACAGTGCAAAATTGGAAGGTATTAATACAACTTATTTCGACATTAAAACGATTTTAGATGGTTTAAATGTACCGACTATGAAGCTAGATGAAATCAATTGTATTTTAAATTTACGAGATGCTTGGAATTTTATCTTAGAAACTATTGATAACGAAATCAACCTAGATTATATTTGTAAAGTTAATTCCTATGTTTCGAGAAATGAATCATTAGAATGGGGGAAACTTAGAACAGGCAAAGTAGGCATAAAAGGAGTAGATTATGTGCCTGAACTTCCCAAAGAGGCAAACGTAAAAAAAGAGATATCTCATTATTTAGAAGAGACTCACAATACCAAAAAAGCTATTGATCTAATGCTTTATTTAATGAGAGAACAAATATTTTGGGATGGAAATAAAAGAACTAGCATGTTAATTGCAAATAAAATAATGATTGAAAATGGGTGTGGAATAATTAGTATTAACGAAGATAAGATCAATGAATTTAATAAATTATTAACGGATTTTTATAATACTAATGAAAAACAAGAAATAGAAAACTTTATTTATAATAATTGCATATATGGTATAGATAAAGAGTAACGAAATTTTAGCAAAAGCATTAAATACTAGTATTATTTGTCGAATTTTCTCCACAATATAAATAGAAGTGGAGGCTTTTGTTTTGAAATCAACAGGAGTAATAAGAAGAATTGATGAATTAGGACGTATTGTTATTCCCAAAGAAATTCGTCGTAACTTAAAAATTAGAGATGGCGAGAATATAGAAATTTTTATAGATTTGGATGCAATTATACTAAAAAAATATTCTAAATTAGATGATATGCTGTCATTTAGCGATAAAATTAGTAAGATGATTAATGAGATTACAAGTTATAATATCGCTATTACCGATAGAGAGAAAATAATTGCTAGTTATGGAAAAGAAGACTTTCTTAATTTAAAAGGCGAAGCAATAAGTGAAAGACTAATAGATTTAATAGACACAAGAAGCTCATTAAATGATCGAAATGAGAAAACTATTAAAATTACTCAAGATACGATGTTAGAAGATTATTTTTTAATATTTCCTTTAATTAGTAGTGCTGATTGTATTGGCTTAGTTATCATTCATTCTGCAGAAGATTTGGGAGATAAAGCGCAATTGGTGGCTAAGATAGTTAATTTTTTAATTTGTGAACAAGTAGATATTGATTCTTAAATTTGCTAAAATAAATATGGTGATTTTATGTTAACAGATACGCATTGCCATATTTTTTTTAGTGATTATGAGAATATTGACCAAGTCTTACAAAATGCGCGTGAGAATAATGTTGGGCGCATTATTAATAATGCGACTGATAAAAGTAGTATTTTAGAATTATTAGAAATGCTTAAAAAATATGATAACATGTATGGGGCATTGGGTATTCATCCTGAATTTGCTGATACTTATAAAGAAGAAGATTTAAATTTAATAGAAAACAATTTAAGTAATCCCCAAGTTATTGCGATTGGGGAAATAGGCCTTGACTATCATTATTCTAATGAAAATAAAGAACAGCAAATCGCTTTATTTGAACAACAACTAAAAATAGCGGAGAAATATAATATGCCCGTTATTATTCATAACCGACAGGCAACTGATGATATATTAAAATCTATTAAAAAATTTAAGGTTAAAGGAGTTATTCATTGTTTTAATGGTAGTATTGAAACGGCCAAAGAATATTTAAAATTAGGATATAAATTAGGTATTAATGGGGTAATAACCTTTAAAAACTGTAATTTAAAAGAGACTTTAAAAAAATTAAAGCTTGAGGATTTGGTTTTAGAAACAGATAGTCCCTACCTTACTCCGGCACCTTTTCGGGGTCAAAAAAATGAACCGATGTATATAAAAAACATTGCTGAATTTGTAGCTAATATCTATGATGTACCTGTAAGTCAAGTAGAAAAAATTACCAACGCGAATATTAGGCATATTTTTGACATTTAATGTAGTATATGATAAAATTTTTATTGTAACAGGAGGTTGTTATATGACACATTGCCTAATCAGAAAAGTTAACATCGTAGTAAAAATAGTTGTTATATTTTTGTTGGTAATGATATTAGAAAGTCAAACAAATAATGTGATTTTAAATGCTCAAAATAGTAATTTAAATAAACAAGTAGATGTAAAATCTTTAGCGATTTTAGATATAGCACAGGCAAGCGAAGAAGAACGTAGTTTTGTGCAAGCACTTAATGAACAAATTACAACAGCGAATATAATTGAAGAAGAAAAACCAATAGAAAGTTATACAAGTAAATTAACTGGTTATGTTTACAACTGTCCAAAATGCTCAGGACGTTTAGCGTGTGATTCGAGTATTGATTTATCTAAAGGAAATATAATTTATGATGATGCCTCTTACGGAAAAGTTCGGATTGTTGCCTCATCTAAGAATTTGAAGTGCGGCTCAATTGTTTCTATAAATGCAAGCAAAATATCTGATGAACCAATTATTGCGATTGTATTAGATCGAGGTATGACAGGACATAAATTAGATTTATTGATGCCTAGTGATGCTGCCGCCCAAAAATATGTGGGTAATACACCCATAACATACGATGTTTTAAGAGATGGTTATTAAAAATCCTATTGAGGATTTTTTTTGTGTCTAATTTCAAAATATAATATTGTTCTTATAAAAAAAAGTTTATATAATAAATATAGAAATGGTAGTGGTATTAATGGAAAAAGCTTGGCATAATTTTAAAGGAGAAAATTGGAAAAAAAATATTGATATTGCTGATTTTATCAAAGAAAATTATACTGAATACACAGGAGATGAAAATTTTTTAGCAGCTCCTACAAAGAAAACACAAGCGGTTTGGAAAGTTTGTGATGAAGCTTTAAAAGTGGAACTTGATAAAGGTATTTATGATGTTGAAGTAAATGAAGTATCAGGAATAAATAATTTCAAGCCAGGGTATATTTGTCCCGAAGATGATGTTATAGTAGGCTTGCAAACTGATGGATTACTAAAGAGGATTGTTAATCCTTTTGGTGGTATGCGCATGGTTAAATCAGCTTTAGCTGCCTATGGTTATGAACTTAATAAAGATATCGATAAATATTTTAATAAATATCGTAAAACGCATAATGATGGCGTTTTTGATGCATATACAACCGATATTAGAAAAGCCCGTCATTGTGGTCTTTTAACAGGACTTCCTGATGCCTATGGTCGAGGCCGAATTATTGGTGATTATCGACGTATTGCTTTATATGGAATTGACTTTTTAGTTGAAGAAAAACAAAAAGATTTACTTGCTTTAGAAAAAGAAGAACTAACAGAATATGTAATTCGTTTAAGAGAAGAAGTAAGCATGCAAATAAAAGCTTTGCAAGATATCAAAGATATGGCTCAAAGTTATGGTTTTGATATTTCCAAGCCAGCTACTAATGCGCAAGAAGCAACCCAGTGGTTATATTTTGGTTACTTAGCTGCTATTAAAGAAAATAATGGAGCAGCTATGAGTTTAGGCCGAACATCTACATTTTTAGATATTTATATCGAAAGAGACTTAAAAGAAGGTCTATTAACGGAAGAAGATGCTCAAGAAATAATTGATAATTTTATTATTAAGTTACGTATGGCCCGTCATTTAAGAACACCAGAATATAATGAACTTTTTGCTGGCGATCCTACGTGGGTTACGGAAAGCATCGGCGGAATGCTTGATGAAAAACATTCATTAGTTACTAAAAATTCTTTTAGATATTTACATACTTTAACTAATCTAAAAAGTTCCCCCGAACCTAATATGACTGTACTATGGAGTGATAAACTTCCTGAGAATTTTAAAAAGTATTGTGCTAAGATGTCTATTAACACAGATGCTATTCAATATGAAAATGATGAGCTAATGCGTCCTATTCATGGTTATGATTATGCTATTGCCTGTTGTGTTTCCGCGATGACAGTTGGTAAACAAATGCAATTTTTCGGAGCGCGTTGTAACTTAGCTAAAGCTTTGCTTTATGCCATAAATGGCGGTGTGGATGAAGTTAAAGGCGACCAAGTTATTGAAGGCTTTGAAAAAATGACCGATGAATATTTAGATTATGATAAAGTAATGAAGGTTTATGATAAAATGCTTGATAAAGTCGCAAAAATTTATGTCGATGCGATGAACATCATTCACTTTATGCATGATAAATATGCTTATGAAGCAGGACAAATGGCTTTACACGATACTGATCCTGAAAAATTAATGGCCTTTGGGATAGCCGGTTTTTCTGTAGCTATTGATTCTTTATCAGCTATTAAATATGCGAAAGTAAAACCAATTCGCAACGAAGAAGGAGTTGCCATTGATTTTGTGATAGAAGGTGAATTTCCCAAATATGGAAATGATGATGATCGCGTAGATGATATTGGTAAGGATTTAGCTAGACGTTTCTTTAATAAGCTCGCGCAATATAAACTTTATAAAAATGCAAAACATACTTTATCAATTTTAACTATCACTTCGAATGTTGTGTATGGTAAGAAGACGGGATCTACTCCCGATGGTCGAAAAGCTGGAGAACCTTTTGCACCCGGAGCTAACCCAATGCATGGAAGAGATGCTAGTGGAGCTTTAGCTTCATTAAATTCAGTAGCCAAAATACCTTATACTGATGTTTGTGAAGACGGAATATCAAATACTTTTTCTATTATTCCTAATAGCTTAGGACATACGGAGGAAGAAAGAAAAGAAAACTTAGTAAATATTATGGATGGTTACTTTAAACAAGGAGCTCATCATTTAAACGTTAACGTTTTAAATCGCGAGACTTTAGAAGATGCGATGGAAAACCCTGATAAATATCCTAATTTAACTATTAGAGTGTCTGGCTATGCGGTAAGGTTTATTCGTCTATCAAGAGCCCATCAATTGGAAGTAATTAGTCGAACTTTCCATGGAAGTATCTAATGCAAGGTTATATTTCAAGCATCGAACCAATGGGTTTAGTAGATGGCCCAGGATTACGATACGTTGTATTTATGCAAGGTTGTAAATTAAGGTGCTTATATTGTCATAATCCAGAAACTTGGCAAATGAGCAAAGGCCAGATGATAACAACAGATGAACTTCTAAATAAAATATTAAGATATAAAAATTATTATATTAAGGGTGGCGTAACTTTTAGTGGGGGTGAGCCTTTAATCCAAAAAGATTTTCTAATTGATATCTTAAAAAAATGTAAAGCCAATAATTTACATACAGCACTTGATACAGCGGGAGTCGGGATTGGTGATTATGAAGAAATACTTAAATATGTTGATTTAGTTATTTTAGATGTTAAAGCGATAGAGGAAGAAAATTACCAACAAATAACTGGCTCTAGTATGGATGAATTTAATAAATTTTTAACTATAGCTAAAAAATTAAATAAAGATTTTTGGATAAGAAGTGTGATTGTGCCAGGTTTGAATGATAATAAAGAATATATTCTGTCTTTAAAAGAATATATTTCTAAAATACCTAATGTTTTAAAAGTGGAATTACTACCTTATCATTTATATGGAATAGATAAATATAAAGAACTTAACTTAAAATATCCATTGGACAAAGTGCCACCAATGGATATAGATAAATTAAAAGAATTGGAAAATATTTATGAGAAAATATAATAAATATATATATTGTGGAGAAAACTGGGATATCGTATTTTGCGATTGGAAACAAAATTTTTTAGGATATTGTATACTTAGCAATCCCAAACAGCAATTAAGTGATCTAACATCTCAAGAATGGCAAGAATTAGGAAGGCTAGAAAAAGAATTAGAAAGAGTAATGAAGAAGTTATTTAACACTACTATGTTTAATTTTTGTTGCCTTATGAATAATGCTTATCGGGATAATGAACCTGCACACGTGCATTTTCATTTTATTCCAAGATATAAAAATACCATTAAGATTTTTAATAAGACTTTTATAGATAAACATTTTGGGTATAATTTTTACAAATGGAATAATGATAAATTAAATAAACAGAACGATATTTTCACAAAAGAAGAGAAAGAAATAATATTTAATTTAATCAAGAAAGAATTTTCTACTAAATTAGATATAAATGTAAAATAAGAGGTGAGTAAAAGCCTTTTTTATTTGAAATAAACGAAAAGTAGAGTATTATTTAAATAGAGGAGATATTATGACAATTGACTATGAATATATTGATAAAGAGTTAAATTTAGAAGCTAGTAAAATTATAAAAAATATAATTACTAGTTTTTCAAGTTGCCTAACTCCTGAAATTTTAAAAAGCCTTCCTCAAAATCTTGATAAGTTTATCGTAGTTGATAAACCGACTAAGGAAGATGTAGAAAGATTTAGTAAAGAGGATGGTGTAAAAGATCCCGCGGAATATGGTATTGAACATGTTCCCAGTGCTCATGGCGGTCGTGCTAAAAATGATGGTCTAATTCATATATATCCTTACTCTAAATCATTTGAAAAATGCCAAAATAATGATGAAATAATTAGCTCTTGTTTAAATGATATTATTACGCATGAAATTTTTCATTATTTTATAAGACCTGATATTAATATTCAAAATGATCCAATAAAAGAAGAGTTTGGTCATTATATTACTGAGGGATTAGTTCAGCTCTATGCTGAAGAATATCAATTATCACAGGGAAAAAACAAACCATATTCTAATTATGACAAAAATGTGGAAACTGCTAAGCAATTAATAGCAGGCTTACCAGATACGATTAAAAAGGATTTTACGAAATTACATCAATTTATATTTTCTTGTAGTATAGATAGTTTATTAGCAAATTCTAAAAATGGTAAAGATATTTTTGAAAAATATTCATTTAATTCTAATATTCGTACAAAAATAAATAATATAGTAAAAGAAACAATATCTCAATTGGGAATTACAGATGAAAATGAAATAAAAGGGATAATTAAGCATTTAAAAAAAATAGATATAAATCAGGCAATATCAGAAATATCTACTCAATTAACAAAAATACAAAATACTGAATTACAAGCTAAGCTAAATGAAATAAAAGATTCTATCACTTCTCGTCAAAGAGAATCTTTGCCTTCCATACATGAAAAAAGTTTTATTCCTCTTATGAATCAAGAATATTTAAATTCTCTAGGACTATTACCAAGACAAATAACTAACTTAGAGGAATTATCTAAACGGGCAATTACTGAAAATTTATATACTAATACTCCTGATTTTCAGCATGATTTAAAACATGTTGAAAGAGTAATGCTTTATTCTCAGTTAATTGCAAATAAAATGCAAAAGAAGGGTTTAAATGTCAATGAAAATAAATTGCTCATGGCGGCGTTATATCATGACATTGGCAAAACTGTTGGTGCTTCTAATAAAGAGCATGGTAAAGTGGGAATGCTGGAATTTAAAAAGAAAATGCAAGGTAAAATTGATAATGTAACTTTGGAGCAACTTTCTTTAATTATTGGTAATCATAGTGAAGAAAATAATAAACTTGATTTTCAAAATACAAGTCTCAATTTAGAAGAACAAGAAGAAGCCCAACTTTTATGCAATATTTTAAAAGATGCCGATGCTTTAGATCGAAACAGACTTAACTATCCGCCACCTATAGGTAATTGTGATATTAATTATTTAAGAACAGATGCTGCTAAAGAGATATTGCCTCTTACCGATAACTTGCTTTTAGAATATCAAAAAGCCCAAATACGAGATAAAGAAAGAGAAACAGGTCAAAATATTTTTAAAGATTATGGTAAATTAAATAATTGGCTCGAAAATTATATGAGTGGCAAGCAGGATTATATTTATCATGCTTCTTTAACACCAGCTATAGAAGAATTGCAACCCAAGGAAAGCACCCAAGCAGGTAGTTATGTTTATGGTGATATTGATCCTATCAAATGTAGTATGATGGCAGCATTTCGTTTGTCGCTTCTAATTGATAGAAGTGGTTCTAAACATGAGTTAACAGAAGTTTTTCCCAATGCCATTGATACGGCAATAAATAATAAATTAATAACTCTTTATCGATTACCTAAAGAAGAGTTTCAACCTTATAAAGAAACTGTTACCTCAGCTCCAAATGGGGAATGGGTTAGTAAAAATAGTGTAAAACCAATTGAAGAAGTTACAATGCCGGCCGCAGAATATTTTAAATATTTAGAAAATAATCATTTGATTAAAGTAGATTATGATCATTCAGAAAAGAAACAAATGAGTGGTATTTTAGATTCAATGAACATGTACTTGTGGGGTCTTAAAAATAATGATAATATGCAAAATGCAAATAATAAGTATCAACAGATGCTAGCAACCGTCAAATACTATGCGCCAGATAAAGTTTTTGCTGTCGGTAATATTAAAGCGAAAGCTGATGAAATAATAGATAAACATTTAAAAGAATGGCAAAACAACAATATTTCTGTTAACTTTAATGATGAAAAAAATTTTTTAGCACCTATTGTCAATGAATATAACAATTATAAACATCAACAAAAAGAGGAACTTTTTAAGCAAGAAAAAAAGGAAAAGGAAACAGGCAATAAAAAATATCAATTAAAAGATGCCAAAGATTATCGATATAAAAAACAAAATCTACTTAATATAAAGAAAAACTTATTAATGCAGAAACAACAATCTTTATCAAATAAAACTGGTGTAACATACAAACGAACAATGAATGGATTTATTAATATTTTATTGCCAATAATAGTAGTATGTGCCATTATAATGGGTGGGATAATATTAGGCATAAGTTTAGTTTAAATAAGAAAGAGGTTAGATTTAAATGAAAAATTATGATTATTTATATTATTTTCATAAATCCCCTGTAACTGATTATAAGGATATTGAAAATATTTTTAATGAGGGATTAAAAAGTTGGCATGGATATTCTATGGGCTCTACGTTGTGGCCAGTGTCTGAAGATGTTATGAACTCTATGACTCTTGAAGAAGCGGTCAAAAGTTATTGTGGAGATGATAACACTTGTTTTATTATTAAAATTCCTAAAAAATATATAGCTACATATTATCATCGCGATGGGACGGTTGACTGTCCGATACCTATTTTTAAACAAACTGATGAAACAATTTATAATGATTCAAAAACAGTTACTATGTTAACTCCTCATTTAATTAGGGGAGTATATGACGGGCAAAATAACACTTTTATTAGCAATCCTAATTATACACCTATTTATAATCCTAATGGTCTACAATATGCCGATGAGCAAATAGATTATTTTTATAGTGCAAATGCTTTAAAATGGGTTCAATATGCACAGGATAGAAGAAAGTTTTCATATGATCAATTAAAGAAAATTGACGATCAACGTAAAACATATGATGCACATATGCAGGCTTATGCAAATGTCTATCCTCATAAAACCCCATATCTTTTTAATGGAAATCTTTATAATGAACAAAATACGCGTAGTTCGAGAAGATAAGAAATTTCTAAATACAGGGAAAG
>CANRAC010000033.1 GCA_947628495.1 uncultured Bacilli bacterium | reverse complement strand
GTATTAAATATTTTAATAAATAAAGTAATGGCTATAATAATATAGATTAGTTCTAAGATAAAACGCCAACAGAAGATTAAAACGGTACTAAGTGGCATAAATAAGATATCTAAAATGCCTGTCCCTAAATCTCTTATAAATAAGATTGGTAACTTTAAGAACGAAATTAAAATTAAAGTTAATACTATTTTAAGAATTAAAACGGCGATTTCTTTAGGACTTTTTTCCGTTATAAATTTTACTATGTCTTCGACAACATTTAAAAACTCTTTAAAGAAATCAGTTATGATACCAGCTGATTCCTGCGCAGGAGAGTCAATATTATGTTCTTTTAATATTTCACTTACTAAATCATTAAAGTTGCCAAATTCTAAAATAATTTCTTCATCACTTTTACCAGCTTTTCTTTTTCTCGTAAAAGTAGCTTTATACTTTCTTAAAACTTTTTTACGATCTTCTTCTGTTAATTTGTTTAAAGCTTCTTCTAAACGCTTTAAAAATTCTTCTTTTTTCATAATTCACCTGTTTCTTCCTAATTATATCATTTAAACTATTTTAATAAAAGCATCTTTATTTATTTACTTAGTACTAACAAACTTTTTTATATAGGATATTCTATCATATTTTTTGCATTTAGACACCCGTTTATGCTATAATTTAGTTAGATCATAACAGGGGGCAATTTATGACAAAAAAGGATAATAAAAGAATAATTGGTTTAGAATATAATTAGAGCTTTAGCTGTCTTACTTGTAGTATCAGTCCACTTTTTTAAAAATACGCATTACTATGAAACGGACGTTGTCGGTATGAGCATGCGCATTCAATTTATTCTGCGAAATTTTTGTATGTGTTGTGTGCCTCTATTTTTTCTTTTAACTGGCTTTTTAAATAATAAGCAAAATTACGATAAGAAATTTTTTAAAGGATTACTAAATATTATAATTATCTGGCTATTTTATAGTACTATAGAATTTGTAGTCAAAAATTATATGAATCATACTATTTTTAATGTAAGTATAAAAGATTTTATTTTTTCTTTAACATCTTTTAAAGCTTGTGATTATTCTTGGTATATCGAAACTTATATTGGTCTTTATTTATTAACACCTCTTTTAAATAGAGGCTTTGAAAGCTTTGATACTAAATCCAAAAAAATAATAACATTGATTATATTCTGTATAAGTATATTACCAATCTTTGCTAATGTTTTCTAGGAAAATTTAATTCATATACCTTCTAGTTGGGCTTGTCTATATATTCTAGCCTATTATTTCTTAGGAAAATGTATTGCCTATTTTAAACCAGTTTTTAATAAAAAGAATTTAATTACACTTTTAATATTTAATTTATTGTTACTATTACTAAGTGCTAAAATAGTTAATATAAATTATGATACATTATTTATTGTAACAGAAGCTCTTTTAATATTTCTCATATTCTATGACGTAAACCTAAAAAATAGACTAGCTCAAAAAGTTATAACTTTTTTCTCTAAATATAGCTTAGATATATATCTAGCTTCTAGTTTAATTGATTATATATTATATTATTATTTCTTTAAATTTATGGGTAATATCAATCAACCGACATTATTATTCTATTTTCCAATTTTAGTAATTATTGCCTTTTGTAGTTCTACTATATATGGAATTATCAGAAAAAAGATTATAAATGTTCGCTAGTTTTAGCTAATATGGTGTATTATTGACAATAAGTAAATTATCAATTAATGTGTAAAGTTTCATAGTAATTATTGGTCTTTAAATTAAATCTGGATATAATAATTATGTGATAATTATGAATAATGAATTAAAAAGACCAATTGAAACTATTTATAAGCAAAGTAAAGGCCATTGTTTTGGTGACCAAGAAAACATTAATGGCACTCTAATTTTATCTAATCTACGTATTTATTTACAAGTAGATGAGGAAACAAAAGTAAATGAAATTCTTTTAAGTACGGTGAAATCAGTAAGTATTGGCGGTTTAAACGTCTTGAGATTTGATTTAAAAGATGGTCAAAGATACAATTTTCTCGTAAATAATGTAATTAGTTGGTACTTTGCTGTTAAAAAAGCCCTAAAAAATAATAATTAGTTGCCTAATTATTAATTTTTTGATGGGCTCCGGGTGATGTAACATCTAAAGGCGCAAAATGGTAGCCATTTGTAAGCCCATACTGAATTATAGACTCCACGGCATTTACACTGAAGGCTTTAACATCATGTTGTAAGACATTAGTATAACTACTACGCAAGTTAGAAGTGACATTGGCTATAACCTTACTAGTAGAAGTCGTCTCGCCAGCATCGCCACTAACTACATTCCAATCAAAATATTTGTAGCCTCGTGCTTCTAGCTCATTAGCTAATGTAGTCATTATGCCTGGAGAATATCTTCTACTTATCGTATTAGAGCTACCCCCAGGGAATCGAACTAATCGAGTTTCTTTACCCGTTAGTTTTTTTATTTTTTCTTGCATATTATTTAAGTCTGCAAAATAATTTTCTACACTAGAATAAACATACGAATAATTATGGGTATAAGTATGAATAGCCACAGAATGCCCTTCTTCGGCTTCTCTAGTTATTAAACTTTCATAAGCGGGATATTGATTAGTAACAAAGAAAGTTGCTTTAACATTATATTTTTTTAAGATATCTAATAATTGCGCTGTATAGGGACCTGGTCCATCATCAAATGTTAAATAAATAGTTTTTTCCGAAGGAGTAACATCAATATTTTTATTATAAACAATAACGGTTCTTGTTTCTTTGGCGTTATTTCCGGCTTCATCAGTTACTTCATAATTTACATAGTAAGTTCCTGGTTTACTTGTATCAACAGAACTATTAGTTTTAACTTTACCACTTAAATCATCACAATCATCGGTAACATTCACACCTTCATCACTATAACTTTCCCCTACTAATACATACTTAGTCTTATTACCATTAAGAGCTATTTGTGGGGCTTCATTATCTTCTTTTTTATAGGAAAAAGTTTTCTTTGTAACATTTTTGGCACTATCTTGGACTGTAAAAACTAATTTATCATATTCGACTTTAACTTCAACTTTTTCTGTTAAATCACCATCTAAATTATCCTCAGCTTTATAATCATAATTTTTTGTTTTCCCATTAGGACAAATAGTAAAGTCTTTGGTATTGATTGTTAAGGTTGGGTTTTTGTTATCCACAACTTTGACTATTCTACTCACTGTCTTACTTTTTTTATTATGGGTAACTTTATATCTTATTTTATAAGTGCCTAATTTGGTTGTATCAACATTACCAAAAGTAGAGTAATCTATCTTTTTACAACTAAAAATATTGCCATAGCAAGCTTTAACTTTTGCATCTTTATATTTTTCATTAATATTAATAGATATATTAGCTTTGCCAATTAATTCTAATTTAATTTCCTTTTTAAAAACTAATATTAAAGCACAAATTAATAAAATAATTCCTAATATAATGGCTAATATAATTAATCTCTTTTTATTCATACTACCACCACACCACACTGCCTTTAGTATATCACATTAACCCCATATTTTTAAATATATTGCTTGTAAAAATTCTTTCGGTAATATATCCGAAACTATTTGTAATTGTTTTAAATATTTAGGATTTTCTAATTGTTCATATATAGTTTTAATAATTACTCTTTTATCAAATATTCCCTTTATATTCTTAACAATTTCTTTAATATTTAAACTTTCAACTTTTAAAAGTTCTTTTTTTAATTTCTTATTATATTTTCTTATATCATATATGATTTCTTCTGGTAAATTAAATACTTCTCCACAAGATTCGACTATTTCTTGAAAATAAGCAAAGTTATTATTGATTTCTTCAGCTTTAAAAATAATTAAATCTATTTGTTTATACTCTTTGGCTAGAGCTAATTTGTTGAGATAATTCGTATATCTTTTTTGATAATTAAGATAATTTTTTTGTAAATGGTCTTTTTTAAAAGTAAATTTCGTCCCATCTAATTTATGAAATTTTTTTAAAGTATCATTATAACCAAATTTTATGGCCTGACGCATTTTGACTGTATCAAAATCTAACATATTTAAAAGTTTGTTATTAGGAGTGATAATCACAATATCTCCCGCAAACTCCTTAGTTTTTCTTTTAATACCTATAGCTTTTAAATCTATGGCTATGATATGGGTTGCTCCCATATCAATGGCTAAATTGATTGGCATATTATCATAGTAGCCGCCATCGATATATTTATTTCCATCAATGTTTTTCACTTTAAAAGCGGGAAAACAACTAGCTGAAGCAATCGCATAATTGACAATCTGATCCGGTTTTATTTCTTTTTTGGTTTTTACTTCTGGTTTAAAAGAAGACAGATTAAAAGTAACTAGGCCATAATCAATATCCGAGTTATAAAACTTCTGTGCATCATAGGCTCTTTGGACTAACTTTTCCAAAGCTTTAGGGTCCATGCCGCCGTTAGCCACTATTTCTTTAGCGTATTTATGATAAAGTTCTTTTTTGGAGATCTTATTGTCAAAATTCTCATCATAAATATCGGCAAAGGAAATATTTGACCAAAGTTTATAAGCTTTTTTAAAATCTTTTTGAACAACCATTAAAGCATTTAAAGCCCCTACCGAAGTACCAGTGGCTATATTAAATTTATAATGCAATTTAATTAAAGCTTTCCAAACTCCAACTTCATAGGCTCCTAAAGCTCCACCTCCGGATAATACTAAAGCAACTTTTTCCTTATTATTTACCATTTTTATTCATTCTTTCTAAAATTAACATCTTCGCTTTTGTTGTTTTCACTAGTTTTAGATGAGTATTCAAATCCCCAATGCTCTCTTTAGAAGTAAAATCAACTAAATCTTGATTTTTTAAAACTGTGGCTATATTAACAAAATTACCATTGACTTTGCCTTGTTCAATTTGGGCTGCTCTTTGCGGACAAAAACAGTAAGCATAATCTAAAATTGTAGACCCAACTGGCAAACTATAAGTCTTGCCCGTAGCCGAACGCACATAAATCTTATCTCCTAGTAAGTCATATCTAATCTTTTCATAAAAATTGTAGTCATCTTCAGGATAAGTAGCACTAATCTCAGCAAGCGATTGGAAAAAAGGATAATGTTGTTTTATATCTCCTAATTTGGCATAGCCACTATTAGCCAAATCATACATTATGCCAAAAGAATTACGTAAGCCCATTTCTTTAGTTCTTATTTGGGCTTGGTATGTACGACCACTCTTACTTACAAATGTCGTATGGACGGCTTGATAACCAGTAGTTTTCGGATTATGAATATAATCTTTAAACTTATCATCAAAATAAGGATAATTTTGATGAATAATATTTAAAACTTGAAAACAAGATTCAATATCAGGGACAGTTATTTGCAAAGCATATAAATCGTGAATAGAATCATAATCGCGTCCTTTAGTTAAAGATATATAAACGCTATAATCATTTTTAACTCTCAATTTAATTGCATGAGCTAGCTCTGTATCATAAGAGATAATATTATGTTCTTTTAAGTTATCATATATATTTTGAATAATCGCTTTGGTTTCTAAATTATATTGTTCATTTAATCTTTGTAAATTTTGCTCTATTTCCAAACTTTCTTGAGGTTCTAAATATTTTAAAGCTAAATCATGCAGTTCTTTTTTTAAGTAATTGGCTCCAATACCTTGGGCTAAAGGGGCATACACTTCAACTGTTTCTTTTGATTTAATTATTTGCTTTTTATGAGGCATAGAATCCATTGTTTGCATATTATGATCGCGGTCTAATAGTTTAACTATAGTACCCCTTATTTCATCAAAGTTAAGATGGCGAAATAATTTACATATAGTTCCAACATGCACATCGATATTTGCACTATTATAATCTTCTTTATTCATTTTACTAACACAATCAACATTAGAAGCAATATCTTCCCCAAAATTTTGAGTCATTTGTTCGTAAGAATAATTAGTATCTTCTAAAATATCGTGCAATAAAGCCGTACAAACAGTTACGGCATCTAAGCGATATTTAACAGCCATTATAGCAACCGTTAAAGGATGAAACATATAAGCTTCGCCACTGCGACGACGGACATTTTTATGTAATTCTTTGGCTAAAGTGTACGCTTTAGTTATTAATTCTATATCTCGAGGATTATCATTGTAGAGTTTAAAATTTACTAACATTTTAGTAAATAAAATATCTAAAGCATTATTTTCATTAATAACGTTTTTCATTGAATTTCTCGCCATATTCTCACCTCTACAAAAAAACAGTCCGCACAAAAGCCAGGGACTGTTAAATACCTATTTTTAATAATGATGTAATTTTTTTCATAACCATCACCCTTAAATTTCTTCTATTTTACTTCTTCTTAAAAAAGCTGTCAACTTATTTTGTCTTTTTTGCGGCATTTTCTATATAATAAGCGTAATATTCTTCAAAAGTTAAGTTATTATTATGCAGTTCTTTAGCAACCTTTTTGCCAACATAACGATAGTGCCAAGCTTCAAACTCATAACCTGTAATATCTTCTTTCCCTTCGGGATATCTAAGAATAAAGCCATATTTATAAGAATTATTCACTAACCAAGAATATGCCGGGGAATCTTTAAATGTTTTGGTGGACGTATTATCTTTACTAAATACATCTACCGATAAACCCGTTTGGTGTTCGGAATAACCAGGACGAGATGCTACCAAATCTGCTTCGGTTGTTCCATAATTATCTTTATAAAGATCATACAATTCTTTTTGATCCTCAAAGCTCCGATAACTAGAATTAACAATTAAATAAATACCTTCTTCATTTGCATCATTCCACATATCGACAAAAGCATCATACACTTCCTGTCTTACTACTTGAGCCTCACCATAATAATATTTATTTTTCATTGTTGCTAAATCCTCTGGCTCGTAGCCATCAGCTAATTTATAAAATTTATTACAAAGTAATAATTCATCTAAAGAAGTTTTGGCTTTTAAATCATGCTCGTAATGTTCATAATCATTATTAGTATTAACTAAGGCAACAATATCGCTATAAGCTACTTTTTTATGATTTTCATAATATTTTAAATAACGGTCTAAATTTTTACTTATATAGTATTTTTCTTGTAAGAAAGCAACGATGACTGGATCTTTCTTAGTATTAGCCAGTTTATCTAATCGTTTATCATCTAAATTCTTAATTAATAATTTAATTTCTTTCTCATCATAACCGCGTAGTTCTAAATTATATTCATAGGAATGTTTGTAAACATAGTCTTTATAAATCGATCTACCTACTAAAATAACAGCAATAATGATTACAATTCCTACTAGTCCATAGCGCGCATTTTTCTTAAGCTTATACTTCTTTTTCATTACTTCACCTTCACTTTAATTGTAACAGAAATAAACGAAAATACCAACTTTAATTGTAAAGTGAGTTTAAATTTATAGTTGACTTTAAATAAAAGATTATATTACAATTTAGATGGATGCACAAGATCTCTAGGCAAGTGCTTTCCTTGTTGTTGGAAAGCACCGTTTGACCCCCTGTGGCATTCGGTGCTTCTTTTTTTATGTGTATCAACCATTACCGCAAATTCTTGTTGTAATCTTGATGTTATTTTTTACCTATTTTTTATAAGTAAAATGATTATTATAAAAAAATTGTTTTACGAAAGTCCTTGCCTAAAGATATTGTGTATTAAATTAACAAATTATATTCCCTTGCAAATTTTAAAAATAGCTCCCCTTTTTTTTGTTTTACATTTTATACAAGCCATTTGTCTTGTTTTTATTATTTTGTTTTTTATATGACTCTCTTAATATATAAAAAAGACAAAAATACTTGACTTTAAATAAAAAATTATATTACAATTTAGGTGGATACACAAAGCCTGTTAAGGCAAGTGCTTTCCTGTTTTGGAAAGCACCGTTTGACCCCCTGTGGCATTCGGTGCTTCTTTTTTTATGTGTATCAACCATTACCTGCATATTCTTGCTGTAATCTTGATGTTATTTTTTACCTATATTTTATAAGTAAAATGATTATTATAAAGAGAAACACAATAATTAATTGTGTGAAATTATTCTCACACATAATTATCAGCCTCCTAACTATAATTTTTAGGAAAGCTCTTGCCTAGAGATCTTGTGCATCCAGAAGAAGATTAGCACATATAAGTTTTAATAGCAAAATACAAAAAAAGAATTTTTGTTATTATTTTTCTGCAATAATTCCTTTTTTGTTTAAGCGATTTTTAAATTTTTGCATTAAATATTCTCCAAATTTTAAATTTTTGCAAAATTAAAACATCGGGTTACGATGTTTAATGATTTTATTATTTAATTTTTTAAATTACCAATAGAAACTACATAGACACCATCTTCTCTAACATATGATAATTTAGATCCTGTTAAAACCATCAAAAAGATAGGTTCACCACTTTTAGTTAAGTCTACTTTGTTTTTAAATTTTATTAAATGTTGAGCTGCTTCATCTATTTGTTTGGCTCCTAATTTAACTTCAATTGCTCCCCATTTACCATTTTCTGTTCTTAAAATATAATCAATTTCAAAATCTTTGTTATCTCTATAATAAAATAGTTCTGCATTAATAGAATCAGCGTATATTTTCAAATCGCGATAACATAAATTTTCAAATAGGAAACCAGTAAAATTTAAGTCGTTTAATAAATCATTACTTTTCAATCCCAAGGCAGCTATAGCTATTGAAGGGTCTACTAATTGCAATTTAGATGTCGTTCGAATTTGCGTTGATGACCTTAAATTTAAGTTTGTCGCGGGAACATATTCTAAAACAAATAACTTCTCTAAAGTAAGAAGGTAATCATCAACTGTAGGTCGCGAAATTTCTGTCGAAAAAATATTTATAACATCATTATAAATTGTTTTTTTATTTGTAACAGTTGATACATTTCGACTAATGCTTTTTAAAATAGCCCCCATTTTTATTTTATCTCTTACTTTACCATCTAAAGACTGTATTTCTTCATTAATTAAACTTTCCACGTATTCTTTAGCAATCTTATATTTATTTTGCCCATTTACATTTAAGGTTTCTGGCCACCCACCTCTAATCATTATATTAATGATATCTTCTAAGTCTAACTCAGATATTGCCGATATTTCTTTCCCAGCAATTACATCAGCTAGGGATACTAACCCATTAGAATCATGTGATTCAAATAAAGACATGGGACGCATCACTATTCTGGCAATTCGGCCAGTACCAGAGTGCATAATCCCCTTTTCTACGGGTTTAGCTGAGCCTGTTAATATGTATTGCCCTTTTAAACCTGTATTATCAACATCTGTGCGGATGCTATCCCATATCACAGGATACATTTGCCATTCATCAAATAATCTTGGCTTATCTCCCTGTAAAAATAAAGAAGGTTTAGTATCATTTATATTATCATATTGAATTTTATTATCAGGATTTTGTAATTCAATTACACTTTTCGCAATTTGTTTTGCAGTTGTCGATTTTCCACAATACTTTGGTCCTTCTATTATAACAGCACTCATATATTCTAATTTGTTTTTTAAAATATTATCAGCAATTCGGGGTAAATATTTTTTCATTTTGACCTCCTTGTTCTAGCAAAAACAAATAATTATTTGTAAATATCATTTTACATTTTGTACCGTTTTTATTTTACGTTTTATACTAAAAAAGAAAGATTGCTCTTTCTTATTAAACATTTATCATCATCATAACAGCAAGAACTAAAAGTATCATAACACCTAAACCTGTTGTTACTAACATGCTCATTGTTTT
>CANRAC010000032.1 GCA_947628495.1 uncultured Bacilli bacterium | reverse complement strand
TGATAAAGAAAAAACTGTTAAAATTATTGGTAACGATCAAAGTATTTTAGAAAAACGTTTAACTATTTCTGATGTTTATGCCTCTATATCATATTATTTAAATTTATTACATGGAATCGGTAACATTGATGAAATAGACCATTTAGGAAATCGTCGTGTTCGTCAAGTTGGTGAATTAATTCAAAATCAATTCCGTGTTGGTATGAGTCGTATGGAAAGAGTTATTCGGGAAAGAATGACTACGCAAGAAATTGAAAATGTTACACCTAAAACATTGATTAATATTCGTCCTGTGACAGCGGCTTTAAAGGAATTCTTTGGTTCATCTCAATTATCTAAATTCATGGATCAAATCAATCCGATTGCCGAGCTTACCGATAAAAGACGTTTATCTTCTTTAGGACCAGGTGGATTATCTCGTGATCGTGCGGGTATGGAAGTAAGGGATGTTAACCCATCTCATTATGGTCGTTTATGTCCAATTGAATCACCAGAAGGTCAAAACATTGGTCTTATTACTTCGTTATCTTCTTATGCTAAGATTAACGAATATGGCTTTATTATGACTCCTTATCGTAAAGTAGAAAATGGTCATGTAACCGATGAAGTTGCTTATCTTACAGCTGATGAAGAAAGTGATTATTATATTTCGCAAGCAACTTTAAATATCGATGATAAAAATAATATTGTTGATGAAAATGTTATTGCTCGTCTAAATGGCGACACAGTAATGGTTAAGAGTGACAAAGTAAATTATATCGATGTTGCTCCAAGCCAAGTTGTATCTATTACAACTAGTTGTATTCCTTTCTTAGATCACGATGATGCTACTCGTGCTCTAATGGGTGCCAACATGCAACGTCAAGCTGTTCCGCTTTTAAAAACTGAAGCACCTATTGTGGCTACAGGAGTCGAATATATTGCGGCTCGTGATTCTGGTTCTACCGTAGTTGCCAAAGCAGATGGTGTTGTGGAATATGCCGATAGTAAAAAGATTGTTGTTAAAAACGCTAAAGGTAAAGATACATATTATTTAGCTAATTTTGAACGTAGTAATGCTTCCACTTGTGTAAATCATCGTCCTTTGGTTAAAAAAGGTGATAGTATTCATCGTGGTGAAGTTATTGCTGATGGTCCATCTACAGAAAAAGGAGAACTTGCTTTAGGTAAAAATATGACTGTAGCTTTCATGACATTTAACGGTTATAACTATGAAGATGCCGTTATCTTAAATGAAAGATTAGTTAAAGATGATGTTTATACTTCAATTCATATTGAACAAACGGACATCGATTGTCGTGATACAAAATTAGGACCTGAGGAAATTACACGTGATATTCCCAATGTTTCCGAAGAAGCACGTAAGAATCTTGATGCTAATGGTATTGTCCGAATTGGTACAGAAGTCCATGAAGGCGATATCTTAGTTGGTAAAGTTACACCAAAAGGTGTGCAAGAATTAACAAGTGAAGAAAAATTATTACATGCTATTTTTGGTGAGAAAACTCGTGAAGTTCGTGATACATCTTTACGTGTAAAACATGGGGAAGACGGAATTGTTCACGATATTAAAGTTTATACGAAAGAAAATAGTGATGAACTACCTCCAGGAGTTTCCAAAGTTATTCGTGTTTATATCGTCCAAAAACGGAAAATTCAAGTTGGAGATAAAATGTCAGGACGTCATGGTAACAAAGGTGTTATCTCTCTAGTTTTACCAGAAGAGGATATGCCATATTTACCAGATGGTACACCTGTTGATGTTATCTTAAATCCATTAGGTGTTCCATCTCGTATGAATATTGGTCAGATTCTGGAATTGCATTTAGGAATGGCTGGTAAAAAATTAGGAACTCATTATGCGACACCAGTATTTGATGGGGCAACAATTGACGATATTAAAGAACAAATGCAAGAAGCAGGTATGGACGAAGATGGTAAAACAATTCTTTATAATGGCCGTACGGGTGAACCATTTGAAAATAGAGTTTCTGTTGGTGTCATGTATATGATTAAATTACATCACATGGTTGATGATAAATTACATGCTCGTGCTACTGGACCTTATTCACTTGTTACGCAACAACCATTAGGTGGTAAAGCGCAATTTGGTGGTCAGAGATTCGGAGAAATGGAAGTTTGGGCTCTATATGCTTATGGTGCTGCCCATGTTCTTCAAGAAATCTTAACAATCAAATCGGATGATGTTGTAGGTCGTGTTAAAGTTTATGAAGCTTTAGTTAAAGGAAAACCAGTTAGTCAAGCGGGAGTTCCAGAAAGCTTTAGAGTTTTAATCAAAGAATTCCAAGCTTTAGGCTTAGATATTCAAATTTTAGATACTGATGATAATCTTCTTGATTTAAAAACAATTGAAAATGAAGAAGATAGTGAAGAAACTATTCGTGTTGATGAAATAGAAAACATTAAAGAACCAGAACCAGAGGAGCCAGAAGAAATTGAAGAAAAACCTTTTGAAGAAGAAGAGGAAGATTTTGAACCTGATTTAGATGATTTAGAATTTCCTGGTGATGAAAAGGAAGAAGGTGAAATGTAATGATAGAGGTAAATAAATTTAAAGGAATTAAAATTGGTATTGCTTCTCCTGAAAAAATCCGTAGTTGGTCTTACGGCGAAGTAAAAAAACCTGAAACTATTAACTATCGTACATTAAAACCAGAAAGAGATGGACTTTTCTGTGAAAAAATCTTTGGACCTACTAAAGATTATGAGTGTTCTTGTGGAAAATATAAAAGATTACGTTATAAAAATGTTGTTTGTGATCGTTGTGGTGTAGAAGTAACTCGTTCCAAAGTTCGTCGTGAACGTATGGGTCATATTGAGCTTGCTTCTCCTTGCTCACATATTTGGTTCTTTAAAGGTGTTCCTTCAAAAATGGGCTTAGTTTTAGACATGTCGCCAAGAGATCTAGAAGAAGTTTTATATTTTGTTAGTTATGTTGTAATTGACCCGGGAAATGCCCCTTTAGAGAAAAAACAAATTTTATCTGATAAAGAATATCGTAGCTATTATGAAAAATACGGTAATGGCTTTACAGTAGGTATGGGTGCCGAAGCCATTAAAAAATTACTTGCTGATGTCGATATTGATAAAGAAGTTGAAGAATTACGTAAAGAATTAGAAAATACCCAAGGTCAAAAACGCATTCGTCTTGTTAAAAGACTTGATTGCTTAGTAGCTTTTCAAGAAAGTAATAATAAGCCAGAATGGATGGTATTAGATGTTTTACCAGTAATTCCTCCTGAGCTTCGTCCTATGATTCAACTTGATGGGGGACGTTTTGCGACGAGTGACTTAAATGATTTATATCGTCGTATTATTAACCGTAATAATCGTTTAAAGAAGTTATTAGAGTTAGGAGCTCCTACTATTATTGTCCAAAATGAAAAACGTATGCTTCAAGAAGCAGTGGATTCATTATTCGATAATGGTCGTCGTGGTCGTAGTGTAACAGCGGCGGGAAATAGAGCTCTAAAATCTTTATCTAGTATGTTAAAAGGTAAACAAGGTCGTTTTCGTCAAAACTTATTAGGTAAACGTGTTGACTATTCTGGTCGTTCTGTTATCGTTGTTGGACCATCATTAAAGATGTATCAATGTGGTATTCCTAAAGAAATGGCTCTAGAACTATTCAAACCACATGTTATTCATGGTCTTGTTGAACGTGATTTAGCCCATAATATTAAGGGTGCTAAAAAGTTAATCGATAATCGTGATGAATGTGTATGGGATATAGTGGAAGATGTTATTACCGAACATCCAGTTATGTTAAACCGTGCCCCAACATTACATAGACTTGGTATTCAAGCTTTTGAACCAGTTTTAGTTGGTGGTAAAGCTATTCGTTTACATCCGCTAGTATGTACGGCCTTTAATGCTGACTTCGATGGTGACCAGATGGCTGTTCACGTTCCTCTTTCTGAGGAAGCTAAAGCCGAAGCGCGTATTTTGATGCTTGGTGCTAATAATATTTTAAGTCCTAAGGATGGAAAACCAATTGTTACTCCATCACAAGACATGGTATTAGGAAATTATTACATTACCATTGAAGAGGCTGATTTACCAAATGAAGGTAAAGTATACAAAAATGCTAATGAAGCTTTAATGGCTTACGAAAGAAAAGAGATTTCTCTACATACTCGTATTGCTGTTCCAACTTCATCATTTAAACATAAGTTATTTACAGATACGCAAAAAAATAAATATTTAGTTACGACAGCTGGTAAATTAATCTTTAATGAAATATTACCTGATTCTTTCCCATACATTAATGAGGGAACAGATGCGAATATTGAAGGAATTACTCCTAATAAATATTTCTTAGAAATGGGAACAGATATTAAAGCTGCTATTATAGAAATGCCTTTAGTATCACCATTTGTTAAAAAAACATTAGAAAAAATTATTGCTCAAGTGTTTAAAAGATATAAAACAACCGAAACTTCTATTATGCTTGATAAATTAAAAGATTTAGGATTTAAGTATTCAACTATTGCAGGTATAACTGTTTCGATGAGTGATGTTGTTACAAGCAATGAAAAAGAAGAAATAATAAATGAGGCACAGGCTACTGTTGATAAAATTAATAAGCAATTCCAAAGAGGTTTAATTACCGAAGAAGAGCGTTATAACAATGTTATTAGTATTTGGAATAGTACTAAAGACAAAGTTGAAGCAGAATTAAAGAAAATCAGTGAAGGTGATCATAAAAATCCAATCTTCATGATGATGAATAGTGGTGCGCGTGGTAATGCAGGAAACTTTACCCAACTTGCGGGTATGCGTGGTTGTATGGCTAAACCAAATGGAGAACCAGTGGAAATTCCTATTAAATCATGCTTTATGGAAGGACTTTCTGTATCAGAATTCTTCTTATCAACCCATGGTGCTCGTAAAGGTTCTGCTGATACGGCTTTACGTACTGCCGATTCTGGATATTTAACAAGACGTCTTGTTGATGTTGCTCAAGATATCATTGTTAGGGAAGAAGATTGTGGATGTTTAACAGGTGTTGAGGTTAGTGACTTTGTTGATACTAAAAATAATACTGTTATTGAACCACTTGCTGAACGTATCTTAGGACGTTTTACAGCTAAGAAAATCATTGATCCGGAAACAAAAGAGGTTATTTTAGATAAAAATGTTATGATTACGGAAAATGATATAGTTAAGATTGAAAAAGCCGGTATCAAAACGGTGGAAATTAGAAGTGTCTTAACTTGTAAAACCGAAAACGGTGTTTGTCAACATTGTTATGGTCGTAACTTAGCTACGGGAAATTTAGTTGAAACCGGTGAAGCTGTTGGTATCATGGCTGCGCAATCAATTGGTGAACCAGGTACTCAGCTTACAATGCGTACTTTCCACTCTGGTGGTGTTGCGCATGGTGGAGATGCCGATATTACGCAAGGTCTTCCAAGAGTTGAAGAATTATTCGAAGCTCGTAATCCAAAAGCTAAATCAACTATTGCGGAAATCAATGGTAAAGTATCTTTAATTGAAGAGACTAATGGTAAATTTAAAATTGTTGTGGAAAACGATGTGGAAGCTCGCGAACATGTAACTAATTACGGAGCTAAACTACGCGTTAGTGTAAACGATAAAGTAGAAGCTGGAGATAAATTAACAGAAGGAGCTATTTCCCCAAAAGAATTGCTTGCAGTTACTGATCCAATTACGGCTCAACAATATATCTTAAAAGAAATTCAAAAAGTTTATAAATCTCAAGGTGTTGATATCTCTGATAAGCACGTAGAAATAATTGCCCGTCGTATGATTAATAAAATGCGTATTATTGACGAGGGTGACACCGACTTTGTTGCAGGATTAACGGTTTCTTTAAGAGAATTTACGGAAGGAAACAAACCAGTAATCTTAAAAGGCGGAGTTCCAGCAACAGGACGTCCTATTATGCTAGGTATTACTAAATCGGCCTTAGAAACTGATTCATTCTTATCTGCGGCATCATTCCAAGAAACAACTAGAGTATTAACCGATGCTGCTATCAAAGGTAAAACCGACATGTTAAGAGGTTTAAAAGAAAATGTTATCATTGGTAAATTAATCCCAGCTGGTACTGGTTCTAAACAATATAGTGATATTCAAATTGAACTTGAAAAAGAGTTTATGAGTGATGAACCTAGTGAAATGTTAGAGGAACAATTTATTGATAATAATGAAGATATAATAGCTGAATAAAAATTTAACATTGACATATTTAAGTCAATGTTTTTTTTATTAAAAACAAAATTTTGTTTTAAATTAATCTATATGATATACTAAAAATATAGTAGAGGTGTGCTATGCAAAAACGAGGATTTACATTAATAGAAATAATAATCACAATAGCTTTGTTAGGATTAATAGGAAGTGTAATAGCTGTTAATATGGTAGGATTAACAAAAAAACAACAAGAAAAAGAAGAAAAAAGATTAGCAAGTATTATCGAAACAGCAACAAGTGGATATATCGAAGATGAGAATATAGAAGTATCAAAAGGGAATTGTGTAGATGTCGAAACATTAGTAGAAAATGGTTGGCTTAAAGAAAGTGATGTTAAAAGTAAATTAGATTATCATGTGGAAGTAAGTCAAGAAGGAAATGAAAAGAAATATAAATTACAAGAAAAAAGATGTGATGGAAGTGGAGGAACGTCAACAGAGAAGAAGAAAGTATATATAACGTATAATGCCAATGGTGGGAAATTTGCTGGTGGAACTAAAACAAAGAGTAAAGCATCAACTACAATTATTAGTGAAAAACCAAGTAAAGAAGGATATAAATTTTTAGGGTGGAGTAAGAATGCCACATCAAAAACTGCCCAATATAAAAGTAATGAAGAAATTTCATTCAAAAAGAATACAACATTATATGCAGTATATCAAAAAGATAATGACACAACACAAAAATATCAATTAAAAGTAACGGTACAAAATGGAACAATAAATAATTCTATAAGTAAAATATATCAGATGGAAAAAAATACAAGTAAAACAGTCGAAGCGACACCAAATTCTGGATATAATAAGATGAGTGTAACATGTGGAAATGGTGTAACATTTACCACAAATGGAAATAAAGTAACATTTAGTAACTTAACTAAAGATACTAGCTGTAATGTAGAATTTAAACCAACAAAATTAAGAGTTATTTATAAATATGAAAATGGACCTTTTGACGAAAATACGAAAACATTTAAAAGCCCTCTTTCAGATAAAATCAAAGATTATAATTTAATTAAAAATGTAGTAACAATAGATAAATTAGAAGATAAAATGTTTTCTGAAATAAAAAGTTGTAAAAATTATGATACAGGTAAGACGGTAAAAGATTATAGTTATGATTATCAAACGGGAAATTTAACGATAAATGAACAAGGAGATATAGAATGTAATTTAACTTATAAATATTTAATTCATACTTTTGAATTAGAAGAAAATGATCCTAATATTAATGACAACAATGCCTTTTATCCAACGTGTAATGATCCTGAATGGATTTCTACTTGTCGTTTAGGAACATTTTATGATGCTACAATTGGTAAAAAAGCAACAGGTTCAATTATTGAATTTGGATATTATCAAGAAGATAGTGAAAAAGTAAAAACATATTTAGAAAAAAAATGGAATTCGTATCCTTTATCAGATGTTATCAGAACGTACTTATATAAAAATGATAATAATATAATTCAAAGAATAGAGCAAGAACAATTATTTTATAAATATATTAGTAAAATCAAAGTATATATTTATGATCCAAATAATTTTAATTTAACTATATATTTCAAAATGCAAGGAGAATCTAGTGATGGGGAAACTTTATATGATGATGATTTAGTTCATATAGGTAATAAGAATTTTAAACAAATTACTAAGGATTATGATTATGATTTAGATATACCTTTAACTGATGCTACTAACATTTCGCCCTACGTAAACGCTAAAAAAGAGATTATTAATTATAGATATGTAAATTATGAGAATTTTAAACCAGGGATAACTTATATTGCTAGAGAAAGTTATGTAACTGGACATCTTACTTCTCAAGAAGGGGACATTCCAGGTAATGGTACATGGTTATGGGATGATAAATCTGGAAATTGGATACCAGGTGGATACGAATAATATCTTTTAAAAAATGTAGAATTGAATATTAATGAGGAGAAGAGAATATGAAAGAAAAAAAGAAAATAATAGTTATTGTGGGAATAATACTAATAGTGATAATAGGAGTAATTTTATTCTTTGCCATAAAAAATAATTTTTTAAAAAAAGATTTAAAAACAAATCCCAAAAATTTCTCTGAAACAATAGAACAAGATTTTAAAGCTACAACAGAAAAGTATAATATAACTGATAATTCCATATTAATAAATACGGTAATTAAAAATAATGCCAAAAAGAGCCAAAAAATAAGTAAAGTCGAAATAATAATAAAAAATGAAAGTGGCGAAGTACTTTTAAATTATTATGAAGAAGTAAATGTAGAAATAAGTTCTCAAGGGGAATATTTAATGGATAGTGAATTAAATACGCAAGATTTAAATATAACTATTCCTGATAAAATAAATATCGAATATAAAATAAATTAATTAACAAAACTCTAAAAAAATTATGAAAGTTTATTTACAAAATAAACTTTTTTCATTATAATAAAAGACAATATTTAAAGGAGGAAAGTTTCATGAATAAAAGCTTACCGGTAATTCTCCTTAAAGGTTTAGTACTACTACCTTTTCAAGAAGTAAAATTGGACTTAAATAATAATATTAGTAAAGAAGTTATTGCATTAGCAAGTAAAAGTTATAAAAATGAAGTATTAGTTGTTTGCCCAAAAGATCAAATCGAGGAAAATCCCGATGTTAGTGACTTACCAACTGTAGGAGTAGTTGGGCATATTAAAAGTAAAATTCAACTAGCCGATGAAGAAGATAGTACTTTAAGAATAACAATTACTGGTAAAACACGAGTATATATTGATGAATATTTAAATCCTTATGAAAATGAAAATATTTTAGCGGCCAACGTTCATGTCGTAGAGCTTCCTAAATTTAGTGACATAGAAATTAAAGCCGCCAAAATTCAACTATTAGATGTTTTAGAAGATTATATTAATGCCGCTCCCGGCGAATCCGATAGTATTTTATCTATTGTTAAAAAAACCAAAGATTTAGATAAAATTACCGATATTATAACTTCTTTTGTATCATTGTCTATTGAAAAAAAATTAGATTATATGCAAGAAGTTAATGCCATTAAAAGAGCTAGAAGTTTAGCATATGATTTAAAACTTTTAATGGAAGTATTAAAAATTGACGAAAATTTAGATGAATCAGTCCGTTTTGAATTAGAAAGTAGTCAAAAAAACTATATTTTAAAAGAGAAAATTAAACAAATAAAAAAAGAATTAGGGGAAGTAAATGTTAAAGATTCGGAAATTGAACATTTTAATAATATAGTCAGAAATTTAGATATCAGTAACAAAACTAAGGAAAAATTTTTGGCTGAAATTGCTAAGTATGAATATACACCGGATATGAGTCCTGATGCCTCAGTAATTCGTAATTATTTAGATTGGACTTTAAATTTACCTTGGAATAAATATACAAAAGATGAAACTAATTTAAAGAAAATAAAAAAGATTTTAGATTCTACGCATTATGGACTAGATGAAATTAAAAATCGAATCTTAGAATATATTGCTGTTAAAAATCGTAATCCAGAGATGAAAAGTCCTATTATTTGTTTAGTAGGGCCACCAGGAGTTGGAAAGACTACTTTATCAATTGGGATTGCTAA
>CANRAC010000031.1 GCA_947628495.1 uncultured Bacilli bacterium | reverse complement strand
ATGATTCTAATTAAAAGACGTTTCATTAGCTTCACCTCTTATAGTTTACTATAAATAGTCATTTTTGTAAAATGGATTCCATCTTATTATTTTGGAAAAAATGGTATTTTAAAAATTAAAATAGACCTTAAAGGTCTTTTTTGTTATAATGATTAAAGGTGAAGATAAAATGCATTTTTTAGATAAATATGGAATTAAATTTCAAAATGAAACATTAATAAATACGGCTTTAACGCATAGTTCTTACAGTAATGAACATGGTGGGGAAAACTACGAACGCCTAGAATTTTTAGGGGATGCCGTTTTACAAATTATTATGAGTGAATATTTATTTAAAAATACAACCTATCCAGAAGGTAAAATGAGTAAAGTTCGTGCTAGTTTTGTTTGTGAACAGGCTTTAAGAGTTTATTCAGAAGATTTAGGATTAATTCCTTTTATAAAAGTAGGGCATGGAGAAGAAAAAAATATTTCTGATAATATTATTGCAGATATTTTTGAAAGTGTTTTAGGAGCAGTTTATTTAGAGTTTGGATTAGATAAAGCTAAGGAAATAATCTATGATATTGCTATTCCTTATGTTAAAGATAATCATATTTTCTTAGGTGATTATAAATCTTTACTTCAAGAGTATACGCAAACAACTCGTAATTCTTTAGAGTATGTTTTAATCAAGGAAACTGGTCCTTCTCATAATAAACGTTTTGAAGTCATTGTGAAAATTGACGATATAATATATGGCAAGGGTGTAGGAAAAAGTAAAAAAGAAGCTGAACAAAATGCAGCTTATGATGCTTATTTAAAAATTGCTAAATAGGAAGTGATTTAGATGTATCTTAAAAGTATTAAATCGCATGGATTTAAGTCGTTTGCTGATATTACTGAAATAGATTTAAAAGAAGGAATAACGGGCATTGTTGGTCCTAATGGTAGTGGTAAAAGTAATGTAGTTGATGCAGTTAAATGGGTTTTAGGTGAGCAATCAATTAAAGCTTTAAGAGCAACTAATTCCATGAGTGATGTTATTTTTGCCGGAAGTAAATCACGAAAAGCCATGAATAGAGCTTATGTGGCTCTAACTTTTGATAATAGCGATAAATATTTACATACGGAATTTACAACAGTAGAAGTAAAGCGCGTTTTATATAAAACCGGCGAAAACGAATATTTTATTAATAATGCTAAAGTGCGCCTTAAGGATATAACTGATTTATTTATTGATAGTGGAGCGGGAAAAGAATCATTTAATATAATTTCCCAGGGTTCAGTGGCTGATGTAATTAATAGCAAACCCGAAGAAAGAAGAGTTATTTTTGAAAGTGCGGCGGGCGTTTTAAAATATAAAAAACGTAAAGAGGAAACAAATCGCAAGCTTTTGAAAGTAAAGGACAATTTAGAAAAAATTGATTTAATTATTGCCGAACTCGAAGATAATCATCAACATCTAGAACACCAAGCGACAATTGCGCAAGAGTATTTGACTAAAAAAGAAGAATTAAAAAATCTCGAGGTTGCTTTAATTGCTCAAGAAATCACGGATATTAATAGCAATTACAAACCTTTAAAAAACGAAGTGGAAAAATTAAATAAAGAGCTTGAAAATGTTAATTTAACTAATAATGAAGAAAGGGTTAAGATTGAAAGCTTAAAATTAGAAAATGTGAAAATCGAGGAAAAAATTGCCTCTGTTAATGAAGAAATTATTACTTTATCTAAAGAGATAGCTGATTTAAATAGTCAAAAGCAACTAACAATCGAAAGACAAAAATATGAAACTAATTCTTCCTCTTTGCAAAACAATTTAATTAATTTAAAAGAAGAGGAATTAACGATTCAAAAAAATATCGAAAATTTGAAAAAAGAGTTAGAAATTCTTCAAAAAGAGCTAAAAGAAAAAAATAGTAAATATCAAACTATTTTAAAAGAATATCAAACAAAAGTCATGAAAAGTGAAGAATACAATACAAAGCTTCTAAATAAAAATAAAGAACAATTAAATTTGGCTAATCAAATAGAAATATTAGAAAGTAATATTGAAAATAGTGAAAAATTACCCTTAGCAGTTAGAGGAGTTTTAAGTAATCCGCGGCTTACCGGCATTCATAATACAATCGGAAAAATAATTGAAGTGGATGATAAATATGTCACAGCAATCGATATAGCTTTAGGATATTCGGCAAATATTATAGTCGTTGATAATGAAAGTAGTGCAAAAGCAGCAATTAATTACTTAAAAGATAACAAATTAGGAAGAGCGACTTTTTTTCCTTTAAATGTTATTAAACGAAAATTTATTGATAATACCACAATGAATATTTTAAAAAGTACACCGGGTTTTATTAATGTTGCTCATAATCTTGTTAAAAATGGCCCAATATATGATGAAATAGTCGAAAATCAATTAGGTAATGTTATTATTGTCGATAATATTGACTCTTTAAATAAAATAGGTAAACTCATCAATTATCGCTATCGTATTGTCTCTTTAGATGGAGAGATTTTACACACAGGTGGTGCTATTTCCGGAGGAACTTTTAAAAATAGTAATAGTACAATTATGCAAAAGGAAAAACTTAATAAATTAAAAAGTACCATGGCTAATATGACGATAGAAATAAATAATATTAATGAGGTAGCGGCTAAAAATGCGGAGGAAGTCAAAAAATGGCATGAAGAAGTTACTAAATTAAACAGCGAAGTTATGACAGTTCAAGAAAATGTTAATCGCAAAAAGATTTCTTTAAATGACTTCGAAGAAAAATATAAAGCTAAACATAACGAATTTTTAGGGGCTCAAAATATTAAAGATAATAAATTAGACGAAAATCTAAATAAATTATTGGAAGAATATTATCAAAAAACGAGTAGTAAGGATTTATTAGAAAAAGAATTAGATAATTTAAAAGCTCAAAAAAATACTATATTTTTAGAATTAAATGATTTAGAAAAAGCTAATCGCGAAAAAAATAGTAATTATAATACGAAGATTCAAGAGTTAAAAACTAAAGAAATCGAAATAGGAAAAATGGATGTTCATTTAGATAATCTTCTAAATATTTTAAATGAAACATATAATATGACATATGAGAAAGCAGTTGCTAGTTATTTCTTAGATGTAGAACAAAATTTAGCAGCGCAAATGGTTACTAAGCTCAAAAAAACTATTTTAAATTACAAAGATGTTAATACCGGAGCAATTGAAGAATTTAAACGAGTTCATGAAAGATATTCTTTCTTAACTAATCAAAAAAATGATTTGGAGACTTCCATCGTTAACTTAGAAAACATTATTACGGAGATGGATAATATAATGGTAGAACGTTTCAGTAAGACGTTTGCTAAAATTGAAGTGGAATTTCAAAAAGTTTTTCAAAAGTTATTCAAAGGCGGCATGGGGACTTTAAAGTTAACTGATCCTGATAATATGTTAGAAACAGGAATTGAAATTATTGCCGAACCTCCTGGAAAGAAATTAAATTCTATTGGTCTTTTGTCAGGTGGTGAAAAAACTTTAACGGCAATTTCCTTATTATTTGCGATATTAAATGTTAACCCTGTTCCTTTTGTTATTCTAGATGAAGTAGAGGCAGCTTTAGATGAAGCTAATGTGGATATGTTTGGTAATTATTTAGATGAAAAAAAAGATAAAAGTCAATTTATAATTATTACGCATAAGAAAAAAACTATGGAATTTGCTGATGTCTTATATGGCATTACAATGCAAGAGAGTGGTATTAGTAAATTAGTTAGTGTAAAATTAGAAAACTTATAGTATAATAAGAAGAAAAGTTAGGTGGGGGATATAATGAAAAAAGAGAAAATAATGACAATTAAATATTATGTTATATTAATATTGTTATTGCTTTCTCTTTTTGTTGTCCTAATTTATGCCAAAAAAGTTTATCGAGTAAAAAATGTGACCAAAGTTAAAATAAAAGAAACTAAAAAAGAAGCGGTCCCAGAGCCAGAGGAAACTTATGAGGATTTGGATGTTAATAGTGATTTAATTAAAGAATTAACAAACAAAGTGTCAGGCTTTGATTCTATAAAAGCGGGTAGTTATTATGGCTATTTTTATCAAAATAATTATTTAGATTTGAATAGTATTTCTGATGATGCTAAAATTGCTATTGGTATTACGCAAAATGAAAATTTTAAAAGTGATTTTATCAATGCCACTTATGAAGCCGAAGCTCCTGATGGCAATAAACTTAATGTCATAATTTTAGCAAAAAAAGAAATCCAGGAAGGCATAAATGATTTTTTTGGTCCAAATACAACTTATAAAGATACTAATTTAAAAGATGCTGATAAATCTTATTGTGGCTTTTCGGGGTTTAAATTTGATGAAACCCGTAATGTTTATATGAATGACCCAATTAGCTGTGCAAATTTTCCGGAAGATTATATTGATACTAAAGTAATAAATGCACAAAAAAAAGGGGAAATAGTAGAATTTACTTTAAAAATAGCTTATATAAAATACGAAGTAATTGATGCTGATAATGTTATTAAATACATTTATAAGAGTAATAATTCTGGAAATTATTTAGAAAAACATAATATTTTAACTGATAATTCTTATGAAATTAATAATATATTAGATAAATTAGATAGTTTTAAATTTACTTTTAAATTACACAGTAATAATTATTATTATTTTGATAAAGTCGAAAAGCTCTAAAAAAAATATACCTTTATATAATAGGGTATATTTTTATATTTCGCGCATTTTATCGATATTTTTATAAGGATTGTTTTTATCGATGCGATCTGTAAATAAAATACCATTTAAGTGATCAATTTCATGTTGAAAAGCTACGGCAATATCTTCTCTTACTCTAATTTGATATTCTTGACCATTTTCATCAAAAGCTTGTACAGTAATTCGGGCACACCTAGGCACAATGCCTTCTACTTCACGATTGACACTTAAACATCCTTCACCTTCACCAACATATATTAATTCTTCACTTTGACTGATAATTTTGGGATTAATCACAACATAGTTTTTAAAACTACCATCTTCTAATTCTTCGACAATAACAAATATCCTTTTGGGAATACCGATTTGAACATAGGCCAAACCCATGCCAGCTCTTAAATCGTATTTTTCTCTTTCTTCATCTATTTGTGACATGGTTAAATAAGTAATCATATCTTTAATATCTTGTTTTTGTTTATCTGTTAGAGGAAAAGATACTTCTGAGCTTTTTTGTCTTAATATTTTATTTTTTTCATCAAATATTTTTATTTTCGGTAATTGCATAAATATCACCAACCACGCCAATATTTTAACAAAAATCTGATAATAAAGCAAATAAGGTATATTGCTTTTTTCATTATTATAAGATAATATTTTATAAAGTAGGTGATTTTAAAATGACGTTTTGTAATGATTATCACTTTTTAGAAGGAGTACGAATTATATCATTTATTATAACGATTTTAAGAATAGTTATTCCAATTCTTTTAATAGGTTTTGGAACATATGATTATTTCCAAACTGTAATAAATCCTGATAAAGCACCTGCCACTGAAAAAACAAAATCTTTTGCATTACGCTTAATAAGCGCTTTTATGATTTTTATGTTACCAACTTTAATCAATCTGATTTTTTCTGTGGTTACTAATTTTGGCGGCTCAATGTTAGTCTTAAATGATTGTTTAAAAAATGCAAATAAAGGATACATAGACCAACTGAAAATTGCTAATAAAAAACAATTAGAAGAATATGAGCAAAAAGGCCAAAATTATCAATCCAAATATAATCCAGAAAAATATAAAAATGTAGGAAAAAACGGCGAATTATTGGAGGTAGCTGATAGGTTATGGAAACAAATCGTTAATGGTAATTTTACTTATGGAGGAACTCCAATTCCGCCTACAACCACAGTTGATTGTAGTGCATTTGTGACTTGGGTTTTAAATGAATATGGTTATGCCGAAGAATTTTCTTATCAGCATAATACGGCAAATTTTAAGGAAACCAATTGGCAAGAAAAATTTGGTTGGGAAGAAATAAACGTAGCAGCAAATGAAGATGTTACCGCCAAGTTGAAAGCAGGCGATATATTAGTTAGAGACACAGGTGGGGCTGGACACATGAATATTATTGCTTCTGTTGAAGCAGATGGTACAGTGATGGCGTACGATTGTGGTAGTGCAAGTAATTGGAAAAATTCTGACGGAGGGCCCGTAGCTAAAAATAATTTTGCAAAAAGTGATTCACGACCAGGAAAAATTATTCGAGTTAAAAAATAGCCCTATTTATTAAAATTGTTAAGATTTTTACCTGTGTAAGTAATAATTTTGTTAACTTCGTCGAAAAAATCATTCGTTTCTTTTTGTAGTAAACGACAGTCTTCAGTTGTTTCATCATCGCTACACTCAAAAGAATTATTATTTATATCGTATTTCCCAGTAATAAAATGCTCATTATTTGTATAATAGCCTGTCATTAATAAATTATTTAAATTTAAATCAATATTTAAACTGGTTTCATTAGAACTAGTTTTTGTTTCATTATTATAAATCATGTGATTAGTGCTTAAATCAATAATTATATTTTTAGTTTTCTTTGAACTATTATTTTGTCCTAAATATTCTTCTTCCGAAAGACCTTCTTGAATTAATTCATATCTTTTTTCTTCTATTTTATTAAAACCATATTTTTCAAGTTTAGCAGTTATGCGCATTAACTGGACATCACTTGATTTATAAAATAAACACCCACCAATAAGTAATATTAAAAATATGCAAGATCCAAAAATAATAACTTTTTTCAAACTATCATCTCATTTCCTATTTAATACCATTATAATAATTTATCTTTTAAATGTAAATTTATTAATTCAATTATTTTCATTTTTAACATAAATGCGGTATTATATAAAAAGAGGGATAATATGAATTTTGATTTATGTAGTGATTATCATGTTTTAGAAGCTTTAAGAATTATTAGATTTATCATTTTAGTTTTAAGAATAGCTATTCCTGTTTTGTTAATAGTTCTAGGTTCTATGGATTTTTTTAAAACGGTATTAGATCCAGATAAGAATGATATTAGTAAGCAAGCAAGACAAATAGGTACTAGGGTATTAAGTGCTTTTATCATTTTTTTACTACCAACTATAATAAAATTAGCTTTTTCTTTTACAGCAAATTTTGCGGATTTATCTTTTATAATGACAACTTGTTTTGAAAATGCTGAAACTTCTTATATTAATCAATTAAAACAAATTGAAAAAGAAAGATTGCAAAGTTACGAAAATAATTCTGTTTCTTATAAAAGTAAATATTCGGTATCACGATATGTTTTGAAAAAATCCCAAAATGCTGGGGTAGGAAGTATGTATTCATTTATTATGCAATATGAAGGTAATGAAGGCTATTGTGATTCTAGTAACACTCAATATAAGGCGGTTGATATTGGCGATGGAGTAGTGACAATCGGTTATGGTGTTACAAATCATATATTTGATGTTAATTTAGGTGATTGTGTTGATACGGAAATAGTTGATGATTATTTTATGAAACATGTTGATGAGAAAAAAGAATTTGTTGAAGGTTTGGTTAAACAAACAAATATTACTGATTGGGATGATGCTAAAACTACTGCTGCTATTTCTTTAGGATATAATTGTGGTGATGATTATGCCAAAAAACTCGTACAAAGTTATGCAGCTTCTGGTAATGATGGAGCTTTAAACACTTTTAAATCTTGTACACACGCTGGTAATGGTAATGAATCATTTACCGAAGGATTAAAAACTAGAAGAGATGGAGAATATGAATTATTTACCACTGGAAATTATGATACCGGTTTTTACGAAAGAACCCGAAAGTATATAGAATAAAACCTACTTTTACAGTAGGTTTTCATTTATTAATTATTGTTATTCCACCATCCAGCACCGATGATTATAACTAGAAGAATAAATAAAACGATCCAGATAGCTGCACCTATACCGTAACCTGAAGTATATCCAGCGTATCCGCCGCCACATGGTGCACCATAACCGCCACCGTAGTAGCCGTTATTTCCATAGTAATACATATATATACCTCCTTTAATGTATCTATTATAATGTATTAATACTTTTCTCTTTTTGACATTAAAAAATCCTAATTTTTGAAAATAAGTTTAATCGTTTTCGGAAATATGGTATCATGATAATAGGTGAGAATATGAAAAAGTTATTTGCAAAACTCGATAAACCCCTACTTATTATGACAATTTTATATTCTATTCTTGGACTAATTATGATTTTTTCAGCTTCATCGATTTCGGCCGTTGTGCGCTATAATCAAAATTCTTCCTATTTTTTTATTAGGCAAGCTCTATTTATTTTCGCTGGCTTTTTCATAGGTTTTGTTTTTGTTTTAAGAATGCCTACGAGTAAATATAAAGTTTTTGTTCCTTTACTTTTAATAGGTATTATTGCCAGTTTAATTGGCTTAAGAATGTATGGCCAAATTTCCAATGGCGCCCAAAGTTGGTATAAATTAGGACCAATTAATATTCAGCCCACCGAATTTGCTAAAAGTGTCGTTATTATATATTTGGCAGTTTTCTTTAATGCCCAAATTAAAAAGAAACAAAGCAAGCCCTTAGCTTTTATCAAACCGCTATCTATTTGTGTAGTAATTTTTGCTTTAATATTATTGCAACCCGATTTAGGAGGAGCCTTAATAGTTGGAGGAATAGTCTTCTTTATATTTTTTGGTATTCCTATGCGACGTAATAATAAAGCCGTCTTTGTTAAAGTTTTAGGAATAGGAGCAATAATAGCCGGTATTGCTGTAATGTATTTTGGTAATAATTTACTTAGTGATTATCAATTATCTCGATTACAATTCAAAGAACCTTGTACTAGATATATGGAAGAAACTGGTTATCAAGTATGTAATGGCTTTATAGCTATTCATAATGGGGGTTTAACTGGTGTAGGACTGGGTAATTCTACCCAAAAATATTTATATTTACCAGAAGCCCATACAGATTTTATCTTTGCAATTATTATTGAGGAACTAGGATTAATTGTTTCGATTATGATTATATTAGGCTATGCTTATATGTTATATCGAATTTTAAAAATAAGTAAAGAAGCGGAGACTTTACGAGGTTCTATTCTCTGTTATGGAACTTTCTTATTCCTTTTATTACATATCTTAATTAATTTATTAGGGATTTTAGCTTTAATTCCCTTAACTGGTGTACCTTTACCGCTATTATCATATGGAGGAAGCTTTAACTTAAATGTCTTATTTATGCTTTTTGTTGTCCAAAGAGTAGCAATTGAAAATAAAACATTAAAAAATAAACGGGAAATAGAAGCTTTATAAAAAACTTTATTCCTCGTTTAAAGTACTGACCATATTAGCTGCTTCTCCATAAGCTCTTATTAAACCGCCAGCTCCTAATTTTATTCCCCCAAAATAACGGATTACGACAATTAATACATGATTTAATTTTTTCTTTTCAATTATGTTTAAAATAGGACTTCCGGCAGTATTTGCGGGCTCTTTATCATCACTTTTTTTTACATGCATATCGATTTTATATGCATACGGAATATGACGAGCTTTTTTATGCTCTTTTTTTAAATTAGTGAGAATATCTTTAATTACCTCTTCATCACTAACCTCATACATAATACTAACAAACTTTGATTTTTTAACAACTAATTCAATTTGATTTAATATTTTCATAATTACCTCAACTCAAGAAAATTATACCTTAAAAGTTAGTGTAGAAAAAGTGTGGAGAATTTAAAACCTAAAAAAAGGATTTATAATTTAATTAAATTTTAAAATAAGA
>CANRAC010000030.1 GCA_947628495.1 uncultured Bacilli bacterium | reverse complement strand
TAAGAAAAGAGTTGGATGCAATAATCAGAGAATTGGAGTCTGATTATCATGAGTAAGATTAATGATTTAATTAAAGAGCTATGTCCTAATGGAGTTGAATATAGAAAGTTAAAGGATATTGGAGAAGCATTTACAGGTTTAAGTGGTAAGTGTAAGGATGATTTTTCCAATGGTAATTGTAGATATATTACGTATACTAATATTTATAATAATCCTGCTGTAAAATTAAATTTAGATGATAAAGTTCTTATAAAGGATAATGAAAAGCAAAATGTTCTAAAGTATGGAGATGTATTAATAGCTGGTTCTTCTGAAAATATGGAAGATAGTGGTATGATTTCGGTAGTCTGTGAAGAACCTAAAGAGAACATTTATCTAAATAGTTTTTGTTTTGGATTTAGATTAAATAATGATTATAGTAAAAAGATAATACCAGGTTTTTCTAAACATATTTTTAGGAGTGCAAACTTTAGAAGTCAAATACTTTCATGTTCTTTTGGTGTCACAAGATATAATTTGAATAAGAAACTATTTTTGGAATTAACAATCCCTATTCCACCAACAGAAGTTCAAGAAGAAATAGTACGAATTCTTGATAAATTTGGCGAGCTAGAAGCGGAGCTAGAAGCGGAGCTAGAAGCGAGAAAGAGTCAATACGAGTTTTGGCGTGGAAAATTATTGTTTAACCCTAAATACCCAGTGGCTAAAATGGAGGATATATGTGTTATCAATCAAGGTTTGCAAATTCCAATAAGTCAGAGAAAAACGGAACCAGGGCATAATAGATACTTTTATATAACAGTACAGTTTTTAAAGAATGAAGGAGACAATTATTATATAGAGAATCCATCAGAAAGTGTTATATGCAAAAAAGATGACATATTGGTTACAAGGACTGGAAGTACTGGAAAGATTATTTATGGAGTTGAAGGATGTTTTCACAATAATTTCTTTAAAGTAACCCCAATAATAGATTTGAACAAGAAATACTTGTATCATGTTTTAAATAGTACTCAAATGTTTAATGAGATGCTTAGAGTTGCTTCGGGAGGTACGGTTCCTGATTTGCCTCACAAAAAGTTTTATAAATTAGAAATTAGCTTACCTTCAATAGAAGAACAAAATCACATTGTTAATATCTTGGATAGATTTGATATATTAGTGAATGATATATCAGTTGGGTTACCTGCTGAGATTGAAGCTAGAAGAAAGCAATATGAGTATTATAGAAATAAATTATTAAGTTTTGAGGAGATGTCTTGTGAATAAGGAAGTTGGATTAATATCAGAGAACAATGGATCTACTGTTGTATCTCTATATGAAGGATTAACTAGGAAGAATACAAGTTATCAAAGTGAAGATCAACTAGAACAAGAATTTATTAAGACACTTCAAGAACAGGGATATGAATATCTTACTTTCAGCAGTGAACAAGAGCTTATTGATAACTTAAGACATAAACTAGAAGAATTAAATCATTATACTTTTACTGATAGTGAATGGAGACAATTATTTAATAATCATATCGCTAATAAGAATGATGGAATTGTTGAGAAGACAAGAACAATTCAAAAGGATTATATTAAGAACATTACCCTAGATGATGGTAGTATTAAGAATATTAGATTGATTGATAAGGATAATATTCATAATAACAAGCTACAAGTCATTAACCAATATGTTAACAATGGAACTAGGGATAATAGATATGATGTTACTATTTTAGTTAATGGATTACCTTTGGTTCATATAGAGCTTAAGCGTAGAGGTAAAACATTAAGAGAAGCTTTTAATCAGATAGATAGATATCAGAGGGATTCATTTTGGGCTAATTCTGGTTTATATGAATATGTACAAGTTTTTATTATTAGTAATGGTACTTATACTAAGTATTATTCTAATACCACTAGAAATCTTCATATAAAGAATAAGAATAGCAATATTAAGTCATCTAATACATTTGAGTTTACTTCTTATTGGGCTGACCAAAAGAATAATACAATTATTGACTTGATAGATTTTGCTAAGACATTCTGTAGTAAGCACACACTACTTAATGTATTAACTAAGTATTGTGTATTTACTTCTAATGATGAGTTAATGGTTATGAGACCTTATCAGATAGTTGCTACTGAGAAGATTCTTAACAAGATAGAGATTGCTCACAATTATAAGTGGGCTGGTAGTGTTCAAGCTGGGGGCTATATTTGGCATACAACAGGATCTGGTAAAACACTTACTTCTTTCAAGACTGCTCAATTAGCTACGAATCTTGATTTTATAGATAAGGTATTGTTTGTAGTTGATAGGAAAGATTTGGATTATCAGACAATGAAGGAATATGATACCTTTGAAAAAGGTGCTGCTAATTCTAATACATCTACTAAAGTATTAGAGAAACAACTTAATGATTCTGATGCTAGAATTATTATTACTACTATTCAAAAGTTAACACAATTTGTTAAAAAGAATATTGATCATCCTATTTATAATAGTAATGTAGTATTTATTTTTGATGAATGTCATCGTAGTCAATTTGGTGATATGCATAAAATTATCATTAAGAAGTTTAATAAGTATTATATTTTTGGCTTTACTGGCACACCTATTTTTAAGGATAATGCTAGAAGTTTAGGTGGAATTGTCCAAACAACTGACCAAACATTTGGTGAGAAACTTCATACTTACACTATTGTTGATGCTATTAAAGATAAAAATGTATTACCTTTTAAGTATGATTATGTTGGCAGGGTAGATATTAAAGACGATGTTCAAGATGAAAAGGTATATGCGATTGATGTAGAAAAAGCTTTTGATAATAAAATGCGTATCTCTTTAATTACTGCGTACATTATTGATAATTTTGATATTAAAACTAAGGCTGGTAATTATATGTTTAAAGCAATAGATAACGTTTCTGAACTTGCTAATGGTAACGTTTCAGAAGAAATAAAGGTTGCTCGTAGCCTTAATGGATTTAACTCTATATTTGCTGTTGCGAGTATTGATATGGCTAAGAAATATTATGATGAGTTTAAGAAACAGCCTAATAATTTAAAAATAGCTCTTATTTACTCTTTTGGTGTTAATGATGCTATTGATGATGGTTTGTTTGATGAAAATAGTGAATCAACTACGGAACTTAACCAATCTGATAGAGATTTTTTAGATGCAGCTATTGATGATTATAATAAGATGTTTGGTACCAGTTATGATACTTCTAATGAGAAGTTTCAAAACTATTACAAAGATGTTTCTTTAAGAATGAAGAATAAAGAGATTGACTTATTAATTGTTGCTAATATGTTCTTAACAGGATTTGATGCTAAGACACTTAATACTTTATGGGTTGATAAAAATCTTAAGTATCATGGCCTTATACAAGCTTTTTCTAGAACTAATAGGATTCTTAATTCTATTAAAGTTGCTGGTAATATTGTTTCCTTTAGGAATTTAGAAAATAACCTTAATGAAGCTTTAGGTTTATTCGGAGATAAGGATGCTTGTGGTATAGTTTTACTTAAATCTTATAATGACTATTATTATGGTTATAAAGATAATAAGAATAATGATATTCGTGGTTATAAGGACCTTGTAGAAGAACTTATTAAAAAATATCCTGTTGGAGTTCCTATTTATAGCGAACAAGAACAAAAAGAATTTGTGAAACTTTATAGTGCTATTCTGAAAGTAACTAATATATTGTCATCATTCGATGAATTTGCTGGTAATGAAATATTAGCCCCACGTGATGTCCAAGATTATCATAGTATGTATCAAGATATACACGATGAGTTTGAAAAACGAAGAAAAGTTGAAGCAGTAGATATTACTGAAGACATTGAGTTTGAGATGGAACTTATTAAAACTATAGACATTAATATAGATTATATTTTGAACTTGGTAAAAAAATATCATGAAAGTAATATGCAAGATAAGGAATTGTTAATTAAGATTAATAAAGCAATTTTAGCAAGTCCAGAATTGCGTAATAAGAAAGATTTAATTGATCAATTCATTAATTCATTGAATCAATATTCCGATGTATATAAGGATTTTGAGACATTTATGAATTTCAAAAAACGCGAAGAGTTAGATAAAATTATTGAAGAAGAAAAACTTAACAGTGATGAGACATATGAATTTATAAGAAAGTCATTTGATCGTGGTAATGTTGAAGGAAATGGAACAGAAATTGTCAATATACTTCCACCGATGTCTAGGTTCTCAGCAGACAATGATAGATCTAAGAAGAAACAAAAAGTATTAGATAAACTAATTGAATTTTTTGATAAATTTTTCAATATTACAAATAATAGGCTGTGATAAAGAAGGTGATATTATCTATTTATTATACAAAAAAGAGGGGAATATATCTAAAATATGTGAAAGCATAATGAATGAACATTTATTTACTAACCGTGAAAAAAATAAAAAAATGATTGAGCTTTTTCATCTTCTAGTTTTTTTGGATATTGGCAAAATCAATTACGATGAAATAATTCCTCATGAACCAGGTGACTTCATTATAAAATTTCCGAATAAAAATGTAATGGTTGAAATATTGACTGCATTTGGAGGTGCTAAAGAAAATATTGAAATGGAAAAAATTATTAAAAAAATATTAAAATTAAAAAATGATAAGTATGAAGATTTAAAACCAACAAATGAAACTATGAAAAAAATTGTTATAAAAAAAGTAGAAGAAAAGCAAAATAAGCGTTATCAAAGTAATATAAAAATTGATGAAAAAATACTCTTAATCGCCACTATTGAATATGAAAATTGTCCAACGACCGGGAGTTGGGCAGAAAAATTAATAAACGAATCAGAATTTAATTTTGAGGGAGTTTTTGATAAAATATGGGTCCTTGATTATAATGCGTCAAGTAAAGAAGTAGGGCCGACTATTACAACAAATTTTGAAAAAGATTTTTTTGAATATAAAAAGATTGTTGGTAATATGTAAAATGTTAATAATTTAGTATAAAAAGCTAAAAAGATCATAAGATTTATTGTGATAATATATGTTTAAGATAACTGAAACTTTTCCAAAGGATTCTTCTAATTTAAGAATATTAATAACTAATTATTTAAAAAGTGTACTTGATAGCATTGAATAATAAATTATTAAATGAAAACAATTACAAAGCAGGAATATATATAAGACTATCGGAAGCTGATGAAGGGAAAACTTATGAATCTGATAGCCAAAGTGTTCTTAATCAAAGAAATATGCTAATGAATTTTGTAAAGACGCAAGGATTTATCTTTGGAGGAGAATATGTTGATGATGGTTATTCGGGAACTAATTTTGAACGTCCTGGATTTTCCAAAATGATTGAAGATATAAAACAAAAGCGCATTAACTTAGTTATTGTAAAAGATTTATCTAGACTTGGTAGAGATCATATTATGACTGGTTATTATGTGGAAAATTTCTTTCCAGAAAATGGAATAAGATTTATTTCCATACAAGAAGGCTATGACAATGCCGTAAGTCAGGCTAGTAATGATTCATCCACTTTTATATTTGCTTGTAATGATTATTATAGTAAACAAAATTCTATAAAAATTCGGAGCGTCTTAAATGATAAAAGAAGAAATGGTAAGTTTATAGGTAGTGCTCCAAGCTATGGGTATTTAAAAGATCCCGAAGAAAAGGGCCATTTAATTCCCGACCCTACTTATGCCCCCGTTGTAAAAAAAATATTTGCTATGGCTTATAATGGAATAAGTCTTTCTGAAATAACGACTTACTTAAATGATAATCAAATAAAAACTCCTAGTAGTCTTAAAAGAAAGAATCCATATGCTAAAAATAAATATAATCCTACATGGACTATTTCTTCGGTTAAAAAAATTTTAAAAAATCAAATGTATGTAGGAGATATGGTACAAAGCGTGCAAACGAAAATATCTTATAAATCTAAAAAGAAAAAGGCTTTGCCTAAAAGTAATTGGGATATTGTTAAAAATACTCATGAGCCAATAGTAGATAGAGTGATATTTGAAAGTGTCCAAAATAATGTGAAAAGAACTAAAGTATCAAATATTACTAAAAGAGAAAAAAGGTTATTTGAAAATTTATTATATTGTAAAGAGTGTGGAAATACATTAACAATATCATATCGAAAAAATCAAAATTATTGGACAATAAATTGTAATAGATACTCAAGAGATCCAAAAAGAAGAATGTGCGAGCCGCATTTTATTCCCTACGATAAATTAGAGAATGCTTTATTAGATACAATAAAAAAGACTTGTAAAAAAGATTTAGAAACTATTAATGTAACTTCTATTGTTAGGGATATTAATGAGCAGAAAAAAACTAATTTTAAGACAGAAGAAAAAATGAAAAAATTAGAAATGAAAGAAAGAGAATATCTTAATAAATTAGATATGCTTTATGAAGATAAATTCAAAGGTTTAATATCAACAGAAATGTATAAAAGAATTGCTAATGATACTGAAATCTTACTTAGTAATTTGCGAAAAGAAATAAGTAAGCAAAAAGATGATAATAAAATTTTAAAAAATAACACTGCTAATTTAAAAGACTTTGAAGAAAAGATTAAATCATTAATTAATATAGAAAAACCTACTAGAGAATTAATACAAACAATTGTGGATAAAATAGTGATAGATAAAGATAAAAATATTGAAATAATTTACAAATTTAGTATAGACCCTAAAAATTGTGAGTTGAAGCGAGAATAAAATTCTTGATTTTCACCATTAAATACTATATAATGGTATTATGAGGTGGGAAAATGATAATCACTAATTATATGGTTAAGAATAATTTAACTAATTATTCTAATAAAAATAATAAAGTAAGTAGAGATATTCGAGACGGAAAACTATTTAAAATAATAAAAGGTTTATATGAAACTGATCCTAATACTTCCGGATATTTACTAGCAGGAAGTATTTATGGACCATCTTATATCTCTTTTGAATATGCATTAGCATATTATGGATTAATTCCTGAAAGAGTAAGCACTATTACATGTGCAACTTTTAATAAGAAAAAGAAAAAAAAATATGATACAGATTTTGGCATATTTACATATAGAGATGTTCCCGATATAGTTTATCCTGAAGAAGTTTTATTAAAATTTGAAAATGATTATTCATATCAAATAGCTACGCCCGAAAAAGCGTTATGTGATAAACTCTATACTTTATCTCCTCTAAATAATTATACTAATTTAGAAAATATGTTATTTAATGATTTAAGAATTGACCAAAATGAATTCCAAAAGTTAGATGTTGATAAAGTAAGAAGATTAAGTAATTTATATCACTCAACTAATGTGGTATTACTTGCTAAATATATGAGGAGGTCACATGAATAATATAATTGAACAGATGTTAGGTGCCTATGAAATAAAAAACACCAATGATGAGATAAATGCCTTAAAAGAAATAATTCAAGAAATAGTATTATCGGGATTATCACGAGGTGGTTTCTTTAATGAAGCAGCTTTTTACGGCGGTACTGCTTTAAGAATATTTTATAAATTAGATCGATTCTCAGAAGATTTAGATTTTGCCTTACTTAACCCAGATAAAAACTTTGACTTAAGTCAATATTTTAGTTATATAGAAAAAGAGTTAAATGCTTATGGGTTAAATTTGGAAATCGATTCTAAACAAAAACACAATGAAACTAATATTTCCTCGGCATTTTTAAAAGGAGATACTTTAGAACATATTTTAAAATTTTTCCCTAACGAGGAAAATCATACATATGACCATTCTTTAAAAAAGATAAAAATAAAATTAGAAATCGATACTAATCCTCCTAAGGGAGCGACATATGAAATGCAATATAAGTTACTTCCCAGTCCTCATCAAATAAAATTATATGATAAATCTTCTTTATTAGCGGGGAAAATACATGCTATACTGTGCCGAAATTGGAAAAGAAGAACAAAAGGACGAGATTTATATGATTATGTATTTTTCTTAGCCAATAATATAAGTGTAAATTTGGATTTAGTAAAAAATAAACTAATTGAATCAAAATACATTAATGAAGATGAATCTTTTAATTTAGAGGTTTTAAAAACTTTATTAAAAAATAAATTTAAAGAAATAAATTATCCAGAAGCCAAGGAAGATGTCATACCCTTTATCAAAGATTCTCACAGTTTAGATTTATGGAGTAGTGCTTTTTTTATGAAAATAACAGAACAATTAATTTAACTACACAATGATTTTCCCCAGGTGGGGACGGTGCTGAAGTCATCTACGCTCTTCGAAATGATGACACATTACCATCATTAATCGCTGAAGAATTAGAAAAAGAGGGCCAAAATGTTCGTAAATATTACCAAAGACGTCTGCCAAGTAATCCCGCTCAAGACTATTACTATATGTTAAGAAATACAGGTAATACTGAAGCAATAATCGTAGAGTATGGATTTTTAGATAGTTCTGGTGATGATGTAAGTCAGCTTAAAAACAATTATGAAGACTATGCAGAAGCAGTAGTGCGTGCTTTGGCTGACTATATTGGTGCAACTTATATTCCGGTAGTAGGTAGTGATTATTATGTGGTTCAAAAAGGTGATTCTTTATGGTCAATCGCTAAAAAGCTAAATACTACGGTAGATGAATTAAAAAGCTTAAATAATTTGATTTCAAATAATCTAGCTATTGGTCAAGTTTTAAAAATTCCTGGCAGTCCAGAAAGTACTGATACACCAGAGTTTTATACTGTGAAAAGCGGGGATACCTTATATAGCATCGCTCGAGAAAATGGTTTAACTGTCCAAGATTTAATAAATTTAAATAATTTAACTTCAACTAACTTAAAGGTCGGGCAACGTTTAAAATTAAAAGCTACTACTTCAATGCCATCAACAGAAGAAAACATCTATATTGTAGTAAAAGGTGATAGCTTGTATGCCATTGCGAATCGTTATAATGTTAGTGTTCAGGATATAATAGATGCTAATAATCTAAAAACCACCGCTTTAAGTATAGGCCAAAGATTAATTATTCCTAGTCAAAATAATGAAAGTGAATTATATACTGTAGTGGCGGGGGATACTTTATACAAAATAGCTAATAAATTTAATGTTAGCGTCGATGAACTTAAAAAATTAAATAATTTAACTAGTAATACTTTATCTATTGGACAAAAACTTAAAATCCCTTCCAAAGAGAATTATATTTCTTATACTGTCAAAAGTGGTGACAATTTATATGCCATCGCGAGAGAATTTGGAACGACAGTCTCAACTTTGCAATCAATAAACAATTTATCTACAAGCAACTTAAGTGTTGGCCAGAAATTATTAATTCCGCGAAATTAAAAAAATTAGCTGTAAATTAACAACTAATTTTTTAATGCAACTCTTTACAAATTCCGGGATCAGGAATGTAAAAACAGTGGCTTTTATAGCGACCAGCTAATTCTTGATCATACCAGGTGGTTTTACAATTTGTGCCTGTCGCAGGAGCATAAAACCAAAGTGAATTAGTAGCAGGATGATAATATTCTCCTCTTAATACTCTTTCCGCTAAATTTTTTTCTAGAGTAGTTGGCACTCCGTTAAATAAGGAGCTTTGGGTCCCTGTAAATTGATTTTTTTGATAGATAGCTTCGGTTATAGTCCGAATATTTTTAAAGGTAAGACAATCAGCTAGAGCTCTATTAACGACAACATTACCAACCATAAGCATACCTAGATTTCCTTCTCCTAAAGCTTCTGCTCGCATAAGACGGGCTAAAAGCTCTAATTCTTTGGTGGTATAATTAATTATCATATCATTCACCTAAAATATCATATGAAAAAGTCTAGTAAATTGCTCATAATCGTGTTATAATTGACATATGTTTTAGGAAGAAACGTCTTAAAATATTTAGGGGCGTGGTATAATGGTAGCATAGGAGTCTCCAAAACTTTTGATGGGAGTTCGATTCTCTCCGCCCCTGCCA
>CANRAC010000029.1 GCA_947628495.1 uncultured Bacilli bacterium | reverse complement strand
TAGCTCAAGCGATTAAACATTTATATCCTGAAGCTAAGTTTTGGGTTGGACCCGTCGTAGATAGTGGCTTTTACTATGATATGGATTTAGGTGATAATGTAATTAAAGAGGAAGATTTTCCGACAATTGAAAAGGAAATGAAAAAAATTATTAAGGATGGCAAAAGAATTGTTCGTCATGAACTTTCTAAAGATGAAGCTTTAGAAATGTTTAAAGATGATCCTTACAAGATTGATTTAATTTCGCGAATGGATGAAGATAATACGGTTATTTCTTGTTACACGCAAGGGGACTTTACCGACCTTTGTCGTGGACCACATATGGATACTGTAAAAGCTTGTAAAAATTTTAAACTGCTTAAAGTATCAGGTGCTTATTGGAAAGGTGATAAAAACAATAAAGTATTACAAAGAATCTATGGTGTTTGTTTTCCTACGGAAGAAGAACTTAATAATCATTTAGCAGAGCTAGAAGAAGCTAAAAATCGTGATCATCGTAAAATTGGTAAAGAATTAGATATTTTCTTTATGAATGATTTAGTCGGTAGGGGTTTACCTATGTATCTACCAAATGGTTATATTATTTGGGAAGAGTTAGAAAATTATATTAAAGGTAAAGAGAAAAAATTAGGATATCAACACGTTTTAACTCCGCCTTTAGGCAATGTCGAGTTATATAAAACATCTGGTCACTGGGATCATTACAAAGACAATATGTTTCCAAAAATGGAAGTTGAAGGCGAAGAGTTTGTTTTACGCCCTATGAACTGTCCGCATCATATGATGATTTATGCTAATGCTATTCATTCTTATCGTGATTTACCAATTAGAATTGGTGAAATCGCCCGCGATTGTCGTTTTGAAGCAAGTGGAGCTTTAAAAGGTATTGAAAGAACAAGATCTTTTTGTCAAAATGATGCTCACCTTTTTGTAACACCGGAACAAATAGAAAGTGAATTTACTTCCGTTGTAAATCTAATCTTGGAAGCTTATAAAGAATTAAATATTACCAATTATAGTTTTGAACTTTCATTGCGTGATCCAGAAGATAAAGTAAAATATCATAATGATGATGCGATGTGGAATATGGCCGAAGATACTTTGAGAAAAGTGTTAAATAATATCGGAATCGATTATATTGAAAAAATAGGCGAAGCTGCTTTTTACGGACCTAAACTAGATGTTCAAGTTAAACCGGCCGTTGGTAATGAAATAACGATTTCGACTTGTCAATTAGATTTTTGCCTACCTGCTAAATTTAATTTAACTTATGTTGATAAAGATGGTTCAAAAAAGACTCCGGTTGTCCTACATCGTGCTGTCTTTGGATCTATTGATCGTTTTATTGCTTATTATTTAGAAGAAACTAAAGGGGCTTTACCTTTATGGTTATCACCAGTTCAAGTAAATATTATTCCTGTTAATAATCAATATCATTTAGATTATGCTACGAAAATATTTAATGATTTAAAAGAAGCTGGTTTTCGTGTAGAACTTGATGATCGGGAAGAAAAGCTTGGTTATAAAATGCGTGAAAGTCAAACACATAAAATACCTTATACCTTAATTTTAGGCCAAAAAGAAGTAGATGAGAAAACAATAAGCTATCGTAAATATAGTACAGTAGAAACCATCACTAAAGCAAATGAAGAATTTATTCAACAATTAAAAGAAGAAAAGGAAAGTTATAAATAACGTTTCTTTTTTCTTCTTTTATTATAGAAATAAATATGCTACAATTGGATTGGTGAAGAAATGATAGAAGAACTTAAAGATATTTTGCTTAAGATAATTAACTCAGGATTTGAAGCCTATATCGTTGGAGGCTATGTACGTGATTATATTTTGGGTAAAAAGACTAACGATATTGATATTTGTACAAATGCTTTACCAAAAGATTTAACAGCTATTTTTGCTGATGAAAATGTTAAAGTTTCTGCTTATGGATCAATTAAAATCGTTGATAATAAATATAATATTGATATAACTACTTATCGTAAAGAATTAAAATATACAGAAGGAAAACCGACGGAAATAGAGTATATTAAAGATTTAGAGACTGATATTAAAAGACGCGATTTTACTATCAATGCCTTATATATGGATAAAGATGGTAACATTATTGATAAAGTAGGGGGACTAGAGGATTTAAAAAATAAAGTTATTAGAGTAATAGGCAACATAGAGGATAAATTTAGGGAAGACCCGTTAAGAATACTACGAGCTTTAAGATTAAAAATAACTTTGGGATTTTCTTTAGATGATGATATTATTGAATATATTCATAATAATAAAGAAAGATTAGCTTTAATTTCTACGACCAGAAAAAAAGAAGAAATAAATAAAATGTTAGTTTCTCCAAATGTTATTGAAGGTTTTAAATATCTTCAAGACTTACAAATCTTGGAAATTTTAGGAATAAAATATCAGAATTTGCAGTATTCTGATGATATTAATGCCATGTATGCCCAATTAGATATTCCGGAAGACTTTCCTTTAACTAAAGAAGAAAAGGATAACATTAGACAAATCAAAGAAATTCTAGATTATGGAAAAATTGATGTCGGAATTTTATTTAATTATGGCTTATATTTGGCAATGGTCGCTGGTGATTTACTTGGTTTAGATAAAAAGAAAATAAGTGAAGACTATCAAGCTTTACCTTTAAAAAATGAGCAAGATTTAAACATTGATGGAGATGAAATCTTAGATATCTTAAAAATTGAACCCTCAAAAATAGTTAAAGATATTGAAGAACATTTGATTCTTTTAATTCTAAATGGTAAATTAGTAAATGAAAAAGAAATATTAAAACAATACATTAAAGAAAATAAAGGACTGTGGTTATAATGTTAGATTATAAAGATATTTTAAATGTTAAACATTATGTAATTTCTGATGTAATTATCAAAGAGTTAGTAAAACTAGAACTTAATATAAATGAATTCTTATTAATTATGTATTTTTATAATGAAGATAATAAAATTTTTGATTTAAAAAGAATTAAGCAAGAGTTGGGATTAGAAGAAAAGGATATCTTAGAAGCTTTTAATAATTTAACTATCAAAAAACTGATTAATATAGTTGTGGAAAACAAAGAAAATGGTAAAGTTGAAGAAACTATTTCTTTGGATGGTCTATTTGCTACTTTAACTAATAGTATTAAAAATAATACTAAAGAAACTGAAAAAGAAAATATTTTTGATATTTTTGAAAGAGAATTTGATCGTTCTTTATCCCCAATTGAATATGAAATTGTTAATGCTTGGTTAGATAATAATATTAACGAAGAATTAATATTAGGGGCCTTAAAAGAAGCAATTTATAATGGAGTTAAAAATTTCCGTTATATAGACAAAATAATTTATGAATGGGGTAAAAAAGGTTTTAAAACAATGGATGATGTTAAAAAGCATCTGGAAAATAAAGAAAAAACAGAACCTAAAAAAGAACTATTTGACTATGATTGGTTAGATGATGATGAAGAATAATATTTTAGAAAAATTAGATATTATGATTCCTAATCCTCGTTGTGAGCTTGTTTATCATCAAGATTATGAATTATTAATAGCTACGGTTTTATCTGCTCAATGTACAGATGCTCGTGTTAATATGGTAACAAAAAAATTATTTTCCCAATATGATATTTTTACTTTGAGCAAGGCTAATATAAAGGACATTCAAAAAATCATTAAACCCGTAGGAACTTATACCCGGAAAAGTGAATATATTTTAAATATTGCTAAATCTTTAGTACGTGATTATGATGGGCATGTTCCCAATAATCGTCAATACCTAGAAAGTTTACCAGGAGTGGGGCGCAAGACTTGTAATGTCGTATTAGCCAATATTTATGATGTTCCAGCCATTGCTGTTGATACGCATGTAGAAAGAGTTTCCAAAAGATTAGCTCTAGCAAAAGAAAAAGATAGTGTCTTGGAAGTTGAAAAAAAGTTAATGCGCAAGATTCCACGGGATAAGTGGAGTAGGACTCATCATCAATTAGTCTTATTTGGCCGATATATTTGTAAAAGTCAAAAACCTGAGTGTTCTAAATGTTTGTTACAAGAAAATTGTAAATATTATAAAAAGAAAAAAGTATGATTTGAGGTCATACTTTTAATTTTTACAACTATTAGAAACTCTAAATGGAATAGTTTCTGTATATGTTGAACCACCATAACGAATATTAACTTCAATACTAAATGTACCTTCTGTACCTAATGGTATACCAGATGATAGTTTAGAACCATTATGATAGTAAGAATAAGTTATATTTGATGGAGAGATAATAGTTCCATTAACTTTAGCACTAATTTTACCATTAGCTGTCCAGGTAGAGCCATTAGTTGGCTTTTTACAGAAATCATCATCGTTGTAAGTTATTTCTACAGGTCCGCTACCACTTGTGCTTCCTCCCGTACCAACTGAGCTGCCTTTAACGTCAATCGTTATACCATCACTCATATTAGTTCTAAAATTACTGTATGTTGATTTGACAACAAAGCGATAGGTAGGTAGTCCCGTCATTGTATAAGTAAATGATGTACTATCCGTAAATCCTAAATCTTGAAGTTCATTTCCAGATTGTAAGAATACTTCATAACCAACTGTACCTAAAACACTTTGATTATAGCTTAACATATGCTTTAAGTAACGTTCATAATAATTACCATAAGCTTTTTTCATTAATTCTTCTAAATAAGATGTATCTAGGGCATTAGGTGTTTCAATAGCATGCCATGTAAGGTTAATAGCACTACCTGAAACACTAGCATTACCATTAGTTGGATCACTTAATTTAGTAAATCTAGGCGATGTTTCTTTTGGAGCACTTTCTTTATTAAAGTATTCGGTTGATATTAAACTAGATGGCGTATAATTACTTGGTTTTTGCGCTGGATTTGTACCTAATTCTACTTGGGCTTCCACAACACCATCTGGAATACTAAATTTAGAGTTTTGTTTAAATATCCGATTTCCTAAAGCCGCAGATATTTGAACTCTTTGATTAGCGCCATCAATTGCTGTTGTATAATATTCGCTTGTTATTTCATTATAACCGTACCACAAAGAGATAGAGTAGTCAGGTGAGTAAATTTCTACCCAGTTATCATGGCTGACTGAACTAGGTAAATTATATTTTTCAATATATTCTTTATCAATTGTTGATGTACCAGTTTTGGCAGCGACATCAGTGCCATTAACATGGATTTTACCACCAACATTATTTGCTCCTGCATAAGTTAACATATTGTTCATCATGTAAGCTGTTTCTTCACTCATTACCTTAGTTTTCTTAATTTCTGGTTCATAAGTTCGATCATCTTGACGATAAACAATCTTCGTAAACGAATAAGGTTCAATATAATAGCCACCACGGCCAAAGGCTGCATAAGCTGAAGACATATCAAGAGGAGTCATACCATCAAATCCGCCAATTGCTGCCGATTCATACAATTTATCGCCATAATCAATACCTAAACTATGAACAAAGTCACTTACTTTTTGTTTATCTAATTGTTGGAAAGCTTGGATAGCTGGAATATTACGGGATTTAAATAAAGCTGTTTTCATTGTTATCATACCCATATAAGAGTCATCAGAGTTTTTAAGTGGCGTACCATCAGAATAAGTCATTGGTTCATCAAAGAAAATAGAACCTGTATTACCATTATTATATTCTAGATAAGGACCATATGCGAAGAATGGTTTAGCACAAGAACCAGGATGACGTCTCATATTAGTAGCATAATTCCAATCGCCAATTTTTCGATTACGTCCGGCTCCTACAGCCACGATTGAACCATCTTTTACCGAAGTTACGGCAATACCTGCTTGGATAACGTCATTTTTCCATTTATAATATTCACCAGCATATAAATTATTAATTACATCTTGAGGCTCTCTTTCTAAAGTAGTATAAATCAACATTGGTGTATTATAAGGATCATTACCCGTTTTCTTTTGAACGTCTTCTACAACTGTATCAATAAATCCTTGATAAGGATTAGATGATGCTTCCGTTTGATTAGTAAGCATTGATTGAATACTTACAGCATTTGCTGCATCAGCTTCATCTTGCGTTATATAACCATGACGAACCATCAATTTTAATACAGTGCTACGACGTTTGGCAGCTAAATCCGGATTATTAAAAGGATTATAAGTATATGGAGATTGGAACATTCCGGCGATTAAAGACGCTTCGGCTAAGTTTAAGTCTCGAACCGATTTGCCAAAATACAATTGACAGGCTTGTTCAACTCCATAAGCGCCCCCGTTATTACTTTTACCTAACCAAGGAGCATTAACATAAAATTCCATGATTTCTTCTTTAGTGTAATTTTTTTCAACTTTAAATATTGACATATAAATATCTGTAAATTTACGAATTATTCCGGCTAGACCATGGGCTTCAGTAGAAGTAAAGGTATTTTTAACAACTTGCATTGTCAAAGTTGAAGCACCACCTGCCGAAGAATTTCCCGTTAATTGCCCAATCGAAGCTCTCATAAATCTCGCAAGGTCAAAGCCACTATGTTGGAAGAAACGCGAATCTTCTGTAGCAACAATGGCATCAACTAAGACTTGAGGTAACTCATCATAAGTTACTAACTCTCTTTTTTCACTACCAATTCGGGCATATTCGTCACCTTTCGCATCATAAAGGATTGTTGCTTCCTTATTATATAGCTCATTTTCATCAAATTTAGGAGCAGTAATAACAATATAAAGCATAAATAATAAAAATACAGAAAGAATAGCAATAGCAATTGTTGTGATAATAACTAAAAAAGAATGTCTTTTTTTCTTAGGTTTATTTTTTCTTGGCGGTTGCGTACTATTTTTTTCAATATTCTTAACTTTCTTTTTGGTCGAACTTATAGGTTCGCTAGTTGTTTTTTTATTAGAATTAGTACCTTTTTTAGTAGTAACTTTCTTTTTTATATTAATTCCTCCTTTTTTTAGTTTATCACTAAGCTTCGATATTTTATTATCAATTGATTGATTAATACTTTCAACTTTATCATTAAGCTTATCCAATTTTTTCTTTTTCTTTTCTTCCATATTTACACCTTCTAAAAATATATTTTATCAACAATTTTTAAATAATCAAGTTCTGGAGAGTAGGTATATTTAATTTCATAGCCATTTTCTTTAATAAAATTATATGCAATTGATTTTCGATTATGGGTATCGATATAATCTAAAAAGGTTTGGCCAGGTAATAAATATACTATCTCATTTATCATTATAATAATGAAGGTAATGCCTCCATGTTTGATTATCTTTCGCATATGTTCTATTTGATGATTGTGAATGTTACTTAAAGGAAAAGCTGTCCTATTTTTGGTAACTTTGGCTTCAAAGTCAATATACTTTCCTTTATATAATCCATTATAATCTAAAGTCGATTGTTCTTTAAAATAACCTCTATCGATTATTTTGTGATTATCTTTATAGGCCACTTTGACGACACCAACGGGGGTCGGTTTTTTATAAATAACGGCTTTGTCAGTATTTAGATAATGCCTATTGGAATTATTTAGCATACTTTCTAAATCCATGCCTCTATTTTTATAGATTAATTGCTTTAAAGTTGCCTCTTTGTTGAAATTTTGAGCCACAATAATCACCAACCCAATTATACTATAATCTTTTGCATATTTCTATATCATAAAGCTAATTTTTTAGGGGCTTGTCAAATAATTAAATCATATGTCGAAACGCTAGAAAATATTAACTAGATATATATAATGAAAGAAAGGAGAAAAGATATGATTAGAGTCGATTATTTAATTAATAAAATTATTGAAGATGCCACCTTAGCAAGCATTACGATGAATATTAAGAAAAAGAGAAATTAATGGGAAATTAATTCTTTTTTTTCGGCTAGTTGACAAAATACCCCAAAATTTTTATAATTAGGGAGTAAGAAGGGTGATTTTATATGTATAATGAAAGAATATATCTAACACCACAGGAAGTTTTGGACAAAGAGTTTAAAATTGACGCCCGTGGTTATCGTCCTCAAGAGGTTGATAAATTTTTAGATATGGTTATTCACGATTATACAGAGTTTATCACAATAATCAAAAAACAAGAGAAAGATATAAGTGCTTTAACTAATGACAATATAAGTCTGAAAAACGAAATACGTCGTTTACGTTCGAATATTGAAGCTGCCGAAGATAATGGCGGTAGTGCCAATAAGTATGTTAACAATGTTGATCTTTTGCGCCGACTTAGTCAATTAGAAAAAGTGGTCTTTGGAAAGAATGAATAAAATCTGGGCAAATGCTGCATAAAAATTATGTAGAGGAAAGTCCATGCTCACACAATCTGAAATGATTGTCCTGTTCGCGCTAAAGGAAAAAATAACTTTAGGTAGAGAAATCTAACGGCTCCCAATTTTCCTTAAATGGAAATAGTAGGTATAAAAGTGCCAAAGTGACGAAGAACTTGGAAACGAGGGAAGTGGAACGTGGTAAACCCCGCGAGTGAGAAACCCAAATTTTGGTAGGGGAACTTCTTAGAAGGAATAATTAACGGATAAGAAGACTTATACTTTTGTATAGGTAGATAAATATTTGCCGCTCGAGTAATCGAGTACAGAACATGGCTTATAAGATTTTATTTATTTAATGAATAGGAGTGAAAATTCTTGAATGAAATTGGTCAGAGTCTAAAAGACGCTAGAGAAGAAGCTGGGGTAAGTTTGGATGAGGCTAGTAAGGATTTAAACATTGAAGTTGTAATCCTAGAAAACATTGAAGATGGCAACATTGGGTGTTTTAAAGATATCTTTGTTTTAAAAGATTATATGCAAAATTATGCGAAGTATTTAGGCTTAGATGAAGAAAAAATTATTGATGAATTTAATGAATATTTATTTGAGTATACTTCTAAAATACCTCTAGAAGATATTGAAAAGGCGATTTTAGAAAAAAATAAAGAAGAAAATAAAGAACCTGAAATTTCTTCTCCTTATACTAAGCCTGTAATGAAAACTAAAAAATTGTATTATGCCTTAATTTATTTTATAATATTTGTGTTAGTTGTTTTAGCCGTAATTTGGTCGGTAAAACAAATTACGATTAATAATGAAATAATAAATTATGTAAGTTATTTATAGGAGTTGGTTAGTTTATGAATTTACCTAATAAAATTACTGTAAGTCGTATTATATTAGCAATTTTAATATTAGTCTTATTAATTTTTCCTTGGTATGAAGTAGGAATAGAATTTCCTAAATATACGGTAGGCAGTGTTATTGTTGATTTAAAATATATTATAGCAGCGGTTATGTTTATCATTGCTTCTGTAACTGATTTTTTAGATGGCCATATCGCTCGTAAGAATAATTTAGTTACCGATTTTGGCAAAGTTATGGATGCTATAGCTGATAAAGTGTTAGTAAATGGCTTATTAATAATTCTGGCTTGCAATGGTTTTATTTCGATAGTTGTTCCAGTCGTCATAATTACCCGTGATATTTTTGTTGATTCTATTAAAATGATTGCCGGTGAAAAAAAAGGTGCAGTTGGTGCTAGTATTACGGGTAAATTAAAAACTATCTGTATGATGGTAGGTCTAAGTTTTGTTTTAATTTATAATTTACCATTTGAGTTATGGAATATTCGTTTTGCTGATATATTAATTTTAGCAGCCACGGTCTTATCAGTTATATCTGGTTGCCAATATTATTTAAATAATAAAGATATATTTAAAGATAAATAGTAGAAAATAGAAACTTTTCTATTTTTTTTGCCCAAAAAAAAGGAAATGAAGAGTAAAAGTATAATATACCTAATGTAAGGAATAAACTTACAAATATAAAAAAGAAAGCGAGGTGAAAAATATACCAGATACAAAAACCCCATTTGTTCCGTTAACATCCGATGGAATATTTAAAGCATTGTTTAGATATGAAAGATATTTAAAAGATTTTTTGGAAGATGTTTTAAAAGAGAAAATTCAAAAGATAGAATATTTAGATACCTATTTAGAAAAAGATAACGACAAAAGAAAAGAAAACTTTTTGGATGTCCTAGTGAAATT
>CANRAC010000028.1 GCA_947628495.1 uncultured Bacilli bacterium | reverse complement strand
ACTAAAAAAAGCTCAGAGAGCTTATTTTAAATTACTAATTAATTCATCTTTTTTCATCGTAGAATAACCTTTAATACCTTGTTCTTTAGCAATAGCTTTAAGTTCAGTTAAAGTCATTTTACTATAATCTTTTTTGTCCTCTTTAACAGAAGCTTCTTTTTTAGTAGTATCCGCTTTTTTTACAGCTGGTTTTGCTTCTGTTTTTACTTCATTTTTAACTTCTTTAACAGTTTTACCAGATTTTAGAGCATCTTTAGCAATAGCTACTAAATTTGTAAAACTTTCAGGACTATCAATAGCAACTTCGGCTAACATTTTACGATTTATAGTAACACCCGCAATGTTTAAACCGTTTATGAATTTAGAATAACTAATTTCATTAGCACGGCATGCCGCATTAATACGGGTAATCCATAATTTACGGAAGTTTCTTTTATTTGCTTTACGATCGCGATAAGCATAAGCTCCACTATGGAATAGTTGTTCTTGGGCAGTTTTATATAATCTATGTTTACTACCAAAATAACCTTTTGCTTGTTTTAAAACTTTTCTTCTTCTGTTTTTAGAAACAGTTCCACCTTTAACTCTTGTCATTTATCTCACCCCAAACTATATCACAGATTTTAATCTGCTTAAGTCTCCTTTACTTACTTTTCCTTGATTTCTTCTTTGTCTAACTGCTTTAGATGAATCTTTGGCAGTTTTGTGGTTTCCTCCCGATTTTTTATAACTGATAGTTCCTCCAGGTCTTTTATTAATAACCTTTTTTGTTGCACTATGTGTTTTTTGTTTTGGTCCTTTTGCCATAATAATACTTCCTTTCTATTTTTTAGGTGCAAGTAACATGAACATGTTTTTACCTTCTTGTTTTGGTTTTTGATCAATATCCGCATATTCTGCTAAACTTTCAGCAAATTTTAATAACATTTCTTTACCAAGTTCTGGATGAGCCATCTGGCGTCCTTTAAATCTTAAAGATGCTTTTATTTTATGACCCTTTTTTAAATATTCAATTGCGTTTTTCTTTCGAGTTTCAAAATCGTGAACATCCGTAGCGATTGTAAAACGATATTCTTTTACTTCTTTGTTACTTTCTCTTTGTTTCTTTTGTTGTTCTTTAACTTTCTTTTGCTTTTCATAACGATATTTATTATAGTCCATTATTTTACCAACAGCCCTCTCGCTATTACCACTCATTAAGACTAAATCTAAACCCGCATAATTTGCTAAAGTTAAAGCATCCTCTAATTTTTTGATTCCCATTTGTTCCCCATTGGGACCAATTACCATTAGCTCTGCAACTGTAATATTTTCGTTAATTGGTAAATCGTTTTTATTTGCTATTTCAACACACCTCCAACATTGAAAAAAGCAGACATAATATGTCCACTTTTCACCTTAAAGTACAATTAACTATCGGCTGTTTACCTATCACCCTTTGGCAATCAGGTGGATGTGGACACATCTCTTTCCTTTTTCATCAATAACTAAATTATATATTTTTATTTTATGATTGTCAACTATTTTTAATCAGAATTTTTTTCTTTAAGATAAGAAATATTAAATCTATCTAAATCCGTAATTTTAATGTGTCCCGCTTTTAAAGCAACTGCTACTTTTTCCATTGTGCCATCAGTATATATTACTTTAACAACGTCACTTTTTTGGCAACTAAAGTAATAAGTATAATTTTCATCTTGGTAAAACTCTTGAATAGCTTGCGCACACATCACATCAGGATTTTGAGTTTCATCAACAATTCTATCTATATTGGCACTATTTGTTCCCGTTCCACTGTTATTATTGGTAGTAGTATTTTTATTAGCTTCTTCTTGTTTTTTCTTTTCCTCTTCCGCTTTCTTTTGTTCTTCTTCTAATTGTTTTTGTTCTTCTTCCAATTTAGCTTCTGCTTCTTTTTTTTCATCTTCTATTTCTCTTTCAATTGCTCTTTTACTAGTATTATTGTTTTCTAAAAATTCGGCATTAGTAAATTTCTTATTAATTATTTTATTGACAATAGAAGTTAAATTATTACTTTTGCCATTTAATTCAATGGCTTCGGATTGGTCAAATATTTCCTCATTTTTATATTGATGAGCAACTAAATGGAAATTCATATTAAATTCTTCTTCCGTATATTCTTTATCTTCTAAAGAAATAACTACTTTGCTATTGTTACGATCAGTTATATACCAATACATATTTTCATTAATTACATTATAGGCATATGCTAAAACATCTTCGTTTAAAACCTCGTAATCTTTAGAAAATTTAATCTTTTTGTCTATTTCAAAGATCATCATTTTATCTTTTTCAGTTATTTCATCTTCAAAATAAGCAATTAGTTCCATATCATCATCAGAATCAATATCTAAAAGCATGACATCGACTTCATCAGCCCGATAATTATAATCATCTATTTGATCAGTTAATTTTTCTTTTAAAGATCCATTTTTAGCTTCTAATAGCAAAACATCTTTCCAAGTTTTGGGATTAGAATCATTATTTACCGGATCTTTTTTTAATATTAAGAAATAACCAGTTATTAAAGCCCCAATTAACACAACAGCGACGATACTACAGATTATAATAATTTTCTTTTTACTTTTCTTTTTATTTTCACTATCTGGTACTTCCTCAGGTTGCTTTGTCTCTACCATTTCCTCTTCTTTATTTTCACTAAGTTCTTCTGCGGGAGTTTCTAATTTTTCATTTTCTTCATTCATTTACATCCACCTTCTACTATAAACTATATTATCATATTTTATTTCTATGAGCAATTAGAAATCCACAGCTCAGATAGCAACTGAAGATATGGATAATTTTCAATTTTTATTTATTGGGATCTACAATTATTTTGATGGCATCATCGTTACCATTAGTTAATCTTTCATAAGAAGCTTGAACATCTTCTAAGGTAACTATATCAGAAATAAATTTTTTAACATCTATTTGGTTATTCGCCATTAGTTCAATACAAGTTTCAAATTCTTCTTTCGTATAAGCGATTGCTCCTTTAACCGTAAGTTCACTCATAACAACGGATACCGTCGGAATAGTAATCGGTAACATAGAAACTCCCACTAGCACGCAAGTACCTCCCGGTTTAGTCGCTAAAATTGCACTTGTTACTGCCTTTTCATTACCACAACATTCAATAACCACATCAAATCCTTCCGAAGTATCTTCGGCTATTTTGGCACTTAAATCACTTTTAGCGTCATACCATTTATCTGCGACTTTCAAATCAACGGCATTTTGACCACGTTTTTCGTTTGTTTCACTAACAACAACTAAACTAGCACCTTCCATTTTAGCAAACATTGCCGAAACAAGGCCAATTATTCCTCCCCCAATTACTAATACTTTTTGCCCAACTTTAATATCTGCTAAATGAATTCCATGTAAGCCTACGGCTGTTGGTTCAACCATTGCTACTTCTTCATCACTTATATTATCGGGAACTTTGATAACCATATCTTCTCTGATAGCCATTTTGGGGGCTAAAGCTCCTGAATTTGTTAAAGATAACCCGGTGGCATTTGTCCAAGTTTCTTTACAATATTGAATATTGCCCGTTTTACAAGCACTACATTTTAAACAAGGTGATATAGGAAGAGCTGTTACTCTATCCCCTATTTGCAAACCTTCTTTACCACCAGTATTTGTCACAATACCACAATACTCATGACCTAGTACTAATCCTTTTGGTTCCCCAATATCCCAATAGTGAATATCCGAACCACAAATTCCGGCTTTTTTAACATCAATTAAAACATAACCATCTTGAGCTTGGGGCTCCTCTATTTCGCTGATTTCAAATTTTCTTTTACCAACTAATTTTACACACTTCATAATTTTTCCTCCACCTTAATCTTATCAAAAAAAAGTATAAGTATTGCGTTATACTTATACTTGTTGACACTAATTTACAATAAGCTTAGCTATGCGGATTTAATAGACTTTTGACCCTTATTACGCCATTTAAAGATGTCTTAGCCATCTCTTCCACATTCTTTAAAGCACTATTAAAGATATTATTAACTTCTGTCTGCTCCATATTAAAGAATTGACTAATTTCTTTTAAACTAAAATATTTATTTTGAATATATCCTAAACTTAATAATAATACGGTTTGTTCTTGCGGGTCTGGTAAAACGTTAATAAACATTTTAATTTGTTGACGATATGATTCCATTTCTACTTCATCAGCTGCTGAAATTTGATTTATTAAGTTAATGTTTTCATTATTATCTACTAATACTCCCTCATACACTTCTTGAGTTTTATTTTCGGAAGCTAAATTTGTTTCTGGGAATTGGGCAGATAATTTTTCAATTTGCTCTAGAGTATAGGTTGGAATTGCAACATCGGAATAAAGCTTATGATCGGAATAAGCTAGCATGATATTTTTACTAAATGGTGCCGTCAAAATTGTGATGTAATCTTCATTTTCAATATCATCTTTGGTAATATATACTCTACCAATATTAGGACATTTTATTTGGTATACATCATAATAGTTTTGAATCGCCACTTTATTTTCATCTTTAATTAAATAATTTAATAATTCTAGACTGATTTTAGTATTGAAAACTGAATGCATAGCTGGATATTTTGGTACTGAAAAGTGTTTTAAAAAATGAGCATTTACTTCTTCGGGTGATAAATGTATTCGGCTCTCAAAAGTTGAATTTTTTAAATAATATTTATAAGTTAGTTCCCGTAAACCTAACTCATGAAAGAAATTACCAATAGCTACTATATTATAAAGTTTATTGTGTTTAAGATTGTTTTGAACTATTTCTTCAAACAGAGAAAAAGCTTCTGTTTCTTTATTGGTCATATAATATATTTTTCCTAATAACGTTTTAGTAGCTAATTCGTTAGGCCATATTTTTTGTATTATACTTATTTCATTTAGAGCATCATCATATTTTTGCAATTCATAGAAGAGTAAAGCTTTATTATAATAGATTAGCCAATTATTAGGACTTTGACTAATAATTTTATCAAATATAGCCAAAGCTTCCTCAAAATTTTGTTCTTTTTTATAACAAATACCCAAGTTAATTAAATGCCAATTTCGAGAAACATCAAAACTATCACACTCTTTAAAACACTTAATGGCCTCTTCGTAATTTTCTTCCATCATATAGGCATAACCTAAATTACATAAAATCCCGTACGTTTTTTTCAGTTTTAAACTATCTTGAAAATATTTAATAGCCGTTAAATATTTTTTTTGTTTAGTATAAATTAAACCCAAATAATAACTTACTTTTCCAAAGGTTTTAGCACTTTGCGATATTAAACATTTTTGCAATATGTTTTCTGCGGCTTTAAAATCACGTTGATTAAACAATTTAACAGCATAATCAACATCATGGGCTATTTTTTCTTCTATTTCCCATAATTTAGAAGGATATTCTATTTTTGGTTCAAGGCTACGTTCATATATTTTATTTATCTGATCAACACTTATTTCCTGAAGTTCTTGATTAGTTAATAGTTTATAATCAGGATAAGCCGTTATTATTTTTTTCGTAAACGGTAAAGTTACTATAGTTAAATAATTTACAGTTCTTTTATCATTTTCATCAACATATAATGTCCCAATATTGGGACATTTAAATTGATAAACATCCAGTCCATTTTTAATTTCTGTTTTATCGCTATCCTTTATTAATTCTTCTAAGGTTGCTAAATTTATAGGGCAATTAAATAACGAATGCATTTTTTCATTATTATAGACGGTATGCTGCTTAATATGAGTTTCTACTTCGGCCTTACTCATTTTGCTTCTACAATAAAAATTGTTATTTTTTAAATAATATTTATAAGCTAAGTCTTTAAATCCTAATTGATGAAAGAAACCACCTATTTCATATAACTCAAATTGTAAATTTTTAGCAGCTATATCATTAAAAATTTGGAAAGCTTGCTCTTGGTGACCAGTTAAATAATAAATTTTTCCCAAAAGAACCAAACTATAATTATTATCATGATTACTATATTTTAATGCTTGCTTTGCTGTCACCTCTGATTCTTCATATTTGCCTATTTCCATTAAAATCTGAGCTTTCTCGTAATATGCGCGATAATTATCATCATATTTTTTTAATAATTTATTTAATTGTTCAAGAGCTTTAGAATATTCTTGTTTTTGTTTATAACATTCAACAATTGCAAAGTAATGAGCCAAATGCGAAGTTTGCAAATCCTCACATTTTTGAAAGTAAGTTAATGCATCATCACAATTACCCATAGCTAGCAGAGACTGACCTATGCCTAGATAAGAATAATAGTCTTTGGCATTATATTTTAGACTTTCTTGGTAATATTTTAAAGCTAGCAGTCCTTTTCCTATTTTCAAATATGCTGTACCTAAATGACGATTAATTAAATTTAAAGTAGTAGAATTAGTGGACTTTAAGCTAGCCTCTAATTTTTCGATAGCCATATCACAATTATGATTTCTAATTAAATCAATTGCTTCTGCTAAATTTGTTTGATATTGTTTTTCTTCAGCATTTTGATCACTTAGTTTTTTTTGCTTTATATATTCTTGTGTCTTTTGAGCATCATAGTTATTTTTTAAAGATGGGAGTGTTTCAACTTTAATATTTTCCATTTTAAAACAGACTAATTCATTTAAAACGCCAGTTAAATCATAATCGCCATCTTCATACATATAAACATATTTATAACATTTATTAGTTTTCTTATCTTTAATAATATATTTATCTTTAATATTATCATTTGATTGACTTAAATATATCTTATAAACTAAACATTTTTTCTCTTGCGCATGGATTCTATCTAATAAACCTGTTTTATTAGATTTGGAAGCTAAAGAACATTTAGTATCAATAATATCAACATAAATTGTTTCATCACCTATTTTATAGGACAAGTTGTTTTCATCAAAGGTATTATTATAGATTTGTTTTTCTATTTCTTGGATAGCTTTTTGAATATCTTCATAACTAATCTTTTGAGTGTGAGTAATTTCTAATATTTCCCTTAATTCTTTCCTAATACGTGGAATTACCGCATTTGGTATTGATCTTGCGGCATATCCATACTGCTTGGCAATAGTTTCTGTCGTTTGCTCTTGTTTTCCATTTAAGCCATAATATAAATCAAAAATTTCTTTTTCTTTGGCTGGTAATTTATTACTAGCTATTAAAAGTTCTTCTATGGTATTATTGGGGAAAAATTGTTTTAAACCTTTTATTCTTACACTTGTTTTCTTACCTTCTTCAATTAAATTGGGATTAGTTAATATTTCCCTTAATTCTTTCCTAATACGGTGTATTATCACTGGTATTGTTCTTTCAGCATATCCATATTGCTTGGCAATAGTTTCTGTCGTTTGCTCTTGTTTACCATTTAAGCCATAATATAACTCAAAAATTTCTTTTTCTTTTTCTGATAATTTATTGCTAGCTATTAAAAGTTCTTCTATGGTATTATTAGGGAAAGATTGTTTTAAACCTTTTATTCTTACACTTGTTTTCTTACCTTCTTCAGTTAAATTGGGATTAGTTAATATTTCCCTTAATTCTTTCCTAATACGTTGTATTATCACTGGTATTGATTTTGCGGCATATCCATATTGTTTAGCAATAACTTCTATCTGTTGCACTTGTTTGCCATTTAAGCCATAATATAATTCAAAAACTTCTTTTTCTTTGGCTGGTAATTTATTACTAGCTATTAAAAGTTCTTCTATGGTATTATTGGGGAAAAATTTCTCTATTGAACGTATTTTACTCATTTTTTTAACCTCTTCTTCTTTTAAAAAATCAGCAGTATTTATATTTTTGGCTTCTATTATCTTCTTTAATTTTTTTATTACATTTTTTTATATGACTCACCCAGTTTTGAGATAAATTTAATTTGGCTGCTATTTGTCTTTGCGTCATTTTATGATAATAGTAATAATTTATTATTTGCCTTTCTCTTGAATCTAATAAGGGTAAAGCTTTCGAAAGGATTTTTTGATAATAATTTAATTCATCTTTAACCTCATAATCGAGTTCTATATTAATTTGTTTATCTTCCAACATATCTGCTAATGTACGTTTATTGTCATCATCTAATGGTTGTTCTAAACTAATATTATTTAAATGTTTTTTATTTAATTTCAAAAACATGAGGATTTCATTTTCTATACAACGTCCAGCGTAGGTAGCAAATCTTATGTTTTTTAAAACATCATATGTATCAACGGCCTTTATTAAACCTACAGTTCCAATACTAACTAACTCTTCTTGGTCAAAATCAGTATTTTTAAAGTGTTTTTCGACTATATGAATAACAAAACGCAGATTATGTTTTATAATTTCGTTTCTGGCTTTTAAATCGCCATTTTTATATTTTAAAAAATAATCTTTTAATTGACTATCACTCAGTGGTTCTGGTAAAGTTTCAGGATATAAATTGTTGTAATTCATCAGTTATCATTCTCCTCAATAGAAATTCATTGTAAAATTTATTATACTAAATATTATTAAAATAGCAAGGAAAATTGTAAATTTTTCCAGTTGCCTTTTTCCTAAAATATACTATAATAATCTTAGAACAAATGTTTGGAGTGATAACATGGAAGAAAGAAATATTTTATGTATTGATCTTAAAAGTTTTTTTGCTTCGTGTGAATGTGTGGAAAGACATTTAGATCCTTTTTCTTTCCCTCTAGTAGTAGCAAGTACTAAACAAGGAAACGGGGCAATTACTTTAGCTATTACTCCTTATCTTAAAAGTAAAGGTTTAAAATCACGCGGACGTTTATATGAAATTCCTAAAAGCATTAAATATACTATTGTCCCTCCTCGGATGAGTTTGTATTTAAAAAAAAGTAAAGAAGTAGTTAGTATTTATTTAGATTATGTAGCTGCTGATGATATGCACATTTACTCTATTGATGAAGTTTTTTTAGATGTTACTGATTACTTGCAACTATATAAAATGACTGATTATCAATTAGCTGAAACTATCTTACAAGATATTTATAAAAGAACGGGTCTTACAGCTACTTGTGGTATTGGGCCTAATCTTCTTTTAGCTAAGATTGCCATGGATACTGAAGCTAAAAAATACAAAAATGGCATTGCTAAATGGACTTATGAAGATATTCCGACAAAACTGTGGCCGCTTAGTCCTTTATCTAAAGTTTGGGGCATTGGAAGCCGAATGGAAAAAAGATTAAATGCTTTAAATATTTTTTCTATTTACGATTTGGCTCACTATCCCAAAAACAAATTGAAAGATAAATTTGGCATTATGGGCGAAGAATTATGGAATCATGCTAATGGCATTGATTTAAGTCGAATAAAAGATTATAAACATATTGCTAAAGATAAATCAATGAGTCATAGTCAAGTCTTATTTAAAGATTATAATGGCAATAACATTCGTTTAATTATTTCCGAAATGGCTGATGTTTTAATGCAAAGATTACGACAAGAAAAAAAGCTGACTAGTTGTATTGGTCTAGGTATAGGCTATTCAAAAAATGTGGGAGGTGGATTTTACCATGTAACTAAACTCGACAATCCTACCGATGATATAAAATTAATCTTAAAAACTCTTTATCTTTTATTTGATAAATATTACGAGAATATGCCTATTCGAAAAGTTACGCTTTGCTTTTCTAGACTTAGTGAAAAAAAAGCTATTCAACTGAATATTTTTGAAACTATAAACCATATTAATACCGAAGAAAACTATAATAAAGCTATTGATGATATCAAAAATAAATTTGGAAAAAACAGTATTTTAAAAGCCACTGCTTTATTAGAAGATTCTACGGCTATTTCTCGTAATCAAAAAATAGGAGGTCATGAACAGTGAACGATCGAGGAATGATAAAGTGGCAACCTTTTGAATCTTTAATTTCATCTAAGGAAGTGGTAAATTCTATCTTAAAAAAGAAAAATGAAGTTAATAAACCTATTCTATCTAGCGATCAACTCGAAAAATTAAACGAATTAATTTTAGAAAGTTATTATAATCAAGCCAAAATTGTTATTTGTTATTTTAAAAGTAATCAAATATACAAAATTAGGGGAACAATAACAGAAATTAATCCTAACATGAAAATAATTACGCTAAATAATCGTGTAAAATTGCATATTTCCCAAATTTTGCAAATAAATACTTGATTTTAGCTTTATAATTTGATAATATTAATTTGTTCCTTTTGGGGAATTAGCTCAGCTGGCTAGAGCACCACGTTTGCACCGTGGGGGTCAAGGGTTCGAATCCCTTATTCTC